>PUOA01000125.1 GCA_003551925.1 Paracoccaceae bacterium | reverse complement strand
GTGCTGGCCGAGGACGTGGCCGACGGGCTGATCCGCGCCGCCGAGACCGCCGGGATCGAGGGGCAGGCGTTCAACCTCGTCGGCCCGCCGCTGTTGTCGGCGCGGGGTTATTTTGCGGCGCTGGCACGGCTGACGGGGACGCGGCTGCGCGTGGCGGGGTCCGCGCCGGGGGTGCTCTATGCCGCCGACATGGCCAAGTTCGCGCTCAAGCGCTGGGCGCTGCGGCGCCGGGGGCTGGCGGTGCCGCTGCTGGCCGACTGGCGTTCGCGCGCGCATCTGGCGCGGTTTTCCAACCGCCGCGCCTGCGAGGTGCTGGGCTGGGCGCCCGAGACCGACGCCGACCGGCTGGCGGCGCGGGCGATGGAGCCGCAGGCGCTGTTCGGGTTCTGAGACCGCGTTGACCCGCGTCCGGTGCGTCGCTAACCCTGCACCATGGCATACGCGCGCGCCCCTTCGCCGAAAGCCCCCCGCCGATGACGGCGCTTCTGCTGATCGCGCTGGGCGGCGCACTGGGCGGCATGGCGCGCTACTGGATCTCCGAGCTGGTCGAGGCGCGCTATGGCGACCGCTTCCCGCTGGGCACGCTGCTGGTGAACCTGATCGGCGCCTTCGCGATCGGGTTGGCTGCGGGGTGGCTGCCGGACGGTCCGCCACCACAGGGGGGCGGCTTCGGGCCGGTCTGGGCGGCGCTGGTGGTGGGGGGCCTGGGCAGCTTCACCACGGTATCGTCGTTCTCGCTCCAGACGCTGACGCTGTTGCGCTCGGGGCGCGCGGGGCGCGGGGTGCTGAACATCGCGGTGTCGGTTGCGGGGTGTCTGGGCGCGGCGGCGCTTGGCCTTGCGCTTGCGGGAGGGTGGGGATGAGCATCACGCTGCGGCTGAGCGCGGCGGTGGGCGCCGGTGCGGCGCTGGGCTCGGTGGCGCGGCATCTGGCGACGCTCGCGCTGCAGGTCCCCGGTGGAATGGGGTTTCCGTGGGGAACGCTTGCGGTGAACGTGTCGGGCTCGGCGCTGATCGGGCTCCTGGCGGCGTGGGCGGCGCGGCCCGGCCGCGCTCCGGTCCCGGCCGAGCTGCGGTTCTTCGCACTGGCGGGGTTCTGCGGCGGGTTCACCACGTTTTCGATCTTCAGCCTCGAGACGCTGCTGATGCTCGAGCGCGGCGCGACCGGGCAGGCGGTGGTCCATGCGGGCGTGTCGCTGGCGCTGTGGATGCTGGCGGTCTGGATCGGCGCGGTGCTGGGCGCGCGGATGGGGCCGGCGGTGGCCAAGCCCCCCGAAGCGCGCTAGAGTTCGCACAGCAAACGGATACCGCCCTGCATGACCGACCAGACCCCCTCCCCCGCCTATCAGGTGCTGGCGCGGAAATACCGCCCCGAGACCTTCGACGACCTGATCGGGCAGGAGGCGATGGTGCGCACCCTGCGCAACGCCTTCGCCGCCGACCGGATCGCGCAGGCCTTCGTGCTGACCGGCATCCGCGGCACCGGCAAGACCACCACCGCGCGGATCATCGCCAAGGGGCTGAATTGCGTGGGCCCCGACGGCAGCGGCGGGCCGACCACCACGCCCTGCGGCGTCTGCGAGCCCTGCCGCGCCATCGCCGCCGGGCGCCATGTCGACGTGCTGGAGATGGACGCCGCCAGCCGCACCGGCGTCGGGGACATCCGCGAGATCATTGATTCGGTGGCTTATCGCGCGGCCTCAGCGCGCTACAAGATCTACATCATCGACGAGGTGCACATGCTCTCGACCAGCGCGTTCAATGCGCTGCTCAAGACGCTGGAGGAACCGCCCGCGCATGTGAAGTTCCTGTTCGCCACCACCGAGATCCGCAAGGTGCCGGTGACGGTGCTGAGCCGGTGCCAGCGTTTCGATCTGCGCCGGATCGAGCCCGAGGTGATGCTGGCGCATCTGCGCCGCATCGCCGGGGCCGAGGCCGGACGGATCGACGACGAGGCGCTGGCGTTGATCACCCGCGCCGCCGAAGGCTCGGTGCGCGACGCGCTGTCGCTGCTGGACCAGG
This sequence comes from Paracoccaceae bacterium, assembly GCA_003551925.1. Taxonomy (GTDB): domain Bacteria; phylum Pseudomonadota; class Alphaproteobacteria; order Rhodobacterales; family Rhodobacteraceae; genus Rhabdonatronobacter. Next base: position 488 of record PUOA01000125.1, on the reverse strand, counting down.
CGCTGGGCACCGGCGCGGCGGATGGCGGCGAGATCGGCGCCGCCGAGATCCGCGCGATGCTGGGGCTTGCCGACCGCGGACGGGTGCTCGACCTGTTCGAGGCGGTGATGCGCGGCGATGCGGCGGGGGCGCTCGCGGAGTTGGCGCAGCAATACGCCGACGGCGCCGACCCGGTGGCGGTGCTGCGCGATCTGGCCGAGATCACGCACTGGATCAGCGTGATCCAGATCGCGCCTGATGGCGCCGATGACCCTGCAGTGGGCCCCGACGAACGCCACCGCGGGACCGATCTGGCAGGGCGGCTGCCCAAGCGCGTGCTGGCGCGCGCCTGGCAGATGCTCCTGAAGGCACTCGAGGAAGCGCGGCTTGCACCCAACGCCATGATGGCCGCCGAGATGGCGCTGATCCGGCTGACGCATGTGGCCGACCTGCCCACGCCCGAGGATCTGGTCCGTCGGCTGGCCTCGGAAGCGCCCCCGCCCGCGCCG
>PUOA01000281.1 GCA_003551925.1 Paracoccaceae bacterium | reverse complement strand
CGGTTCTGCGCGGTCAGCTCATCGCGATGCGCGAGCACACAGGCCTTGGCGGCGCTGTCGCCCATCCAATCGCCGGTAACCGCCGACAGCATGATCGTCTTACCTGCACCGGTCGGTGCGATCCCGAGCGTGTTGTCGCGGGTGCCGAGCGCAGACACGCTGCGCTCGACGAAGAGTTTCTGACGGGGGCGAAGGCGCATGGCGATGACCCTTACTCGGCCCAGCTGGGGCGCGCGGAAAAGCCGGTCCCGGCCGGGGGCTGCGGGGACTGCCCATGCTGTGCGGGGGCGCCTTGCGGCTGCGCCGGCGTCTGGGGATGTTGCGCCGGTGCCCCCGGCTGGGGCGCATATCCGGTTCCCGGCGCCATCGGTGCCGCGCCCTGCCCCATGATCTGCGCATAGTCGCGATGATCCGGCATCACCGCGGCGCGGATCTCGTTCTTGTCCTCGCCATTGACGTCCGTGCCGATATCGATGCGGGCGACGAACTCGATCCCGTCGAGGTCGGCAAAACCGTTGATGCGTCGCGCCGCTTGCGCCTCGGGCGAGTTGTCCTTGTCGGAAATCCCGCGCGCCGAGTTCAGCATGCCGCGCACCAGGCTGCGCCCCATATTGGCCCAGTCCGGCCCCTTGGGGCTGTAGAGGCCGATCAGCGACCAGATCTTGCGCCTGGCATACTGGCCCTCGGTCACCGTGAACTCGCCGTTGAGATAGACCGCACCGGTGGAGCCGCGGGTGGCATAGCCACCGGTCCAGCCCTGCGCGGGATCATCGAAACCGCCCGGGCGGATCGTCAGGCGCACCTTGGCCAGCGTGCCCTTGGGGATGACGTTGGTGTTCGATTGCGCATCGTTGAAATCGTTCCAGAGCGACATGGTTTGGGTCCTTTCAGCTGGTGGTGTTTGGGGAGGGGGTGGCCGGCGCCTGTGGCGGCGTCGGCAGCTGGGGCGCGGCGTATGTCAGCCGCCGCTCTTCGGGGATCAGCGGGCCGCGGATCTTGTCCATCAGCTGGCCGAGATGGGGGGCTTCGAGCATGTCGAGCCGTCCCGAGCGGTCCTTGGCCGGATAGCCCCAGGGGTTCAGGGTCTGGCAGACGAAGCCGCGCTGCAGGGTGCCATCCTCGGCCTTGAACTCGGCCATGGTGATGACCTGATCGACGATGCCGGGCAGCTCGAGACCGGTCTTCGAGCCATCGATCTGCGGCTGGTAGACCTTGCGATTGAAGTCATCGAGCTTCTCGTCAAGGATGCCAACAAACCAGACATTCTTGGCCCGCGTGTGCTGCAGATGCGTCAGCCACGCGATCATCTCGCGCCCATGCAGGCCGTAGGCGCCGCGGACGTCCGGCTTGCCGGTCTTCTCGGAGAATGCCTCGGGCTGGCCCTTGCTCCACTGAAAGCACAGTCGCCCCGCCACGGTGATCGAGTCGATGAAGACGGTGTCGTACTTCTCGAGCACGCCCGGTTCGCCGAACTTCGCGCAGACCGCATCGTAATGCGCCTGGCTGTAGGGCTGATCGGCGCGCAGCGCGGGGTTGGGCCCGCCGATGAAGGCCGCGAAATCCCGGCATTCGGTCCAGGTGCGCGGGCGGATCGCGTCGAGCGCCAGCCCCTCGATGGCCAGGTCCCCGGCTTCGAGGTCGTAGAACAGCGTCGTCGAGTTCAGCAGCGTCCAGAGCAGCGACGTCTTGCCGATGCCCGGCGGGCCGAAGATCACGCCCTTGATACCGCGCGGCTCGGCGATCCGCTGGTCGGCGGTGATGATCGGAAGCGTCATGCCGGCACCTCCGGGCGCGCGGCGGGCTGACCGGCCTGCGCGAGGATGGCGTTGAGGCAATCGCCGAAGCACCAGTCGGGATGCGCGGCCCAGAACCGGTCGGCCTGCCGCAGCGCCTCGCGCCATTCGCGCAGGGCGGCGCTGTCATGGGCGATCTGCCGGCGGCGGATCTCGATGGCGCGTTCGAACTGGTCGCGCGAGAGGTCGCGGGTGGCCACCAGCGTGGTGCCCTCAAGGTCCATGGCCACCGCGGCGGGCAGTTCAAATGGCAGTTCCGCCTGTGCCGGGGTCGATGACCTTTCCGCCTTGAGCTTCAGGCTGCGCGCGCGCTGATCGATCCGCGCGACGACCCCGTCGATCCCGGCGAGGTACTGGCCGTCGGCATCGATATCGTCCCAGCGCGCGACCGCGGCCTCGCGCTTGTTGACCGACCGGCCGGCGATCACCGCGCCGACGATCTCGCCCACAACGTCATTCAGACGCATCTGTCCCATGCTGGACCTCCTGTTCGAAAAGATTGCTGAACTCGCTGAGCCAGGCCGCGGCGCGCCGGATCGGCGCTGTGTCGACGGCATGGCGCGAGGCCGGCGGGATGCGGCGGACCGCCTCTGCAGGCGCGGGCTGTTCGCCGATACGTTCGACAATTTCGTCGATCCGCCCACAGATCGCGCGATCCTCCGGCGTGCCGAACACGGCGACCTGGCGCGCCCGCTCTTCGGGCGTCGGTGGCGGCG
>PUOA01000340.1 GCA_003551925.1 Paracoccaceae bacterium | reverse complement strand
TATACCGGCCAGAACCGAATTCTTCATATAGCCGGTTTTCTGAGTATGGGTTTGGGAATCCTTCTGCTGGCCCTGGGGTTGGCCTACTATAAAAAAAGCAGATTGTTCCAATAAGAACCAGCTATACCAATACTGTGCAAAATGAGGACCCGGGATTACCATTCCGGGTCCTGGCTATGCGGCCAGGCTATGATGACAGGGAATCATTTGTTGCAGTGTGGGGAGGCGCGCACCAGCTTGGGCTGGGATAAAGCTGCCAAAAACCGGGCCTTAGGCCGCGCTTGCATGGTTTATGCTAGAAATGGTTAAAATGAAATTCAAAGCCGGCCAATCCTTCTTGCTGGTAGTAGGGGTCAACGATGTGGTGGAAACCTTCCAGGATTTTTTTCTCATAGGCAATGCCCAGCTGGTCAAGCAGATTAAAAAATTTATCATTGCTGCTCAGGGTAAAATCCTGGGTACCAGCTATGCACTTTATCCCCAGTTTTGCCTGAATCTTTTTTTTGTTTTTAGCCGCAAGTTCAAATACGCTGTTTTGCTGATAATAGGCACTGTTGGCCCCAAAAATCTTTTTATAGACAGCCGGCCTTCCTTCAGAAACGCTTTGCAGGTCATGAAATGATCCGGCATAAGAGACCACGGAACAAAAAAGCTCGGGGAATTTAAAAGCGAGCTTGACAGCGCCATTGCCTCCCATGGAAAAACCTTCTATACCCCTGCTTTTTCTGGTACCGGCAGTGCGGTAAGCGGCGTCAATGAGGGGGATAAGCTCATCTGTAATCATGGTTTCCACAGGTATGCTGTGGTCAATGGAGTCTGAAAACATGGAGGCTTCCGCACCATTGGGAAATACCATAAGGGCTTCCGGTATTTTTTTCTCCACGACCGCCTGATGGAAAAACTGTGCGATCCCATGTTGGGGACCCGTTGATTCATTACCGCCCTTGCCATGCAGCCAGTAGATGGTTGGGTAATGAGTGCCCTGGCTTTCATAGCCTGGAGGAAGATAAATGCTATAACCTGCTTTTTTGCCCAGCACTTGGCTGATATAGGTCTTGTGGTATAGTCCGGGTGTATTGGGTCGAAAGGGATTGACCCAGCTTATGTTCTCTTTATTTTTTCTCCGCATGCTTTGCTCCTGTCTTATGCAATGGGCTTACCATATATAGCCTGCAGGTATGTATCATAATCATACTCTCGGTCATAGTCAACAAAAAGACAGCTGCAAAGTTTCTTTTAAAACTTAAAAAGCCATTGAAAAAGGAAAAAAGGACGGCAATCAGGGCCAAGAGCAATATATGGGAGAAACTGCACGCCATATCAACTTAAGACATTTTATATATTTAAAGCGATTGCTGACTTCCACAATCTGGACCGAGAATGTTTTAGAGATCAGTCTCGTTTGTGGGGTGTATCTTAACAGGGGGGAAGCCTGGTTTTATCATATCTTGGCCCTGTATGGAGGTTACAGAATAAGCTACTGCCAGGTCCAAAAGCTGTGCCAGAACCATAGGTCATACAGGTTTTGAGGTGGATCCGCAATAAAGCCCAGTTAGGGGTAACCGGAGGCTGGGTTTTATGAGGCAGGCGCTAAAAACACATATGTTTTGCCTGCCCCAGACCCACTTTTCAGCAAGCTATTTTTGCTGCTTTAGGTACTGCTGCAATAAACCGATTAATAATATAACAGTTTTATGATATTATATGCATAAATATGCATGACACCAAACCAAAATTTGATGAATGGCTGCAAAAGCTTCCCCATGCTTTTGCCTACCACCAGATTCTTACTGATAAAAAAAGTAAGCCGCTAGACTATGTTTTCCTTTATGCCAATCAAGCCTTTGAAAAAATGACCGGGCTAAAAAAAGACAGCATCATAGGAAAGAAGGTAACAGAGGTCCTTCCCGGCATAGAAAACGATTCCTTTGACTGGATAGGCACTTATGGCAAAGTGGCCCATCGAAAAGAAACGGTTCGCTTTGAGCAGTATTCTTCGCCGCTCAAGCGCTGGTATAGTGTCACTGCTTTCAGTGACACCCCAGGTTATTTTGCCTGCCTGTTTAGGGAGATGGCCCAAGGCTTGGGCCATGAAAAGGATTTGTTTTCCCTGACCGAACAGGTCCCTGACATGCTGGCGTGCTTGAACACTGCGCTTGAACATTACTACTGCAACAAAGCAGTGGAAAAGGCCTTTGGCATACCCCGGGATTTCTTTAATGGAAAGACATTTTTGGATTTGATGCCTTTATGCCGAAGCCAAGAACAAAAAACCCAACTGCAGAACATGCACCGGGCGCTGCAAAAATGTTTGAAACCCGGCAAAGAGCAGCATTTTGAACAAAGCATGCTCCCGGGAAGGTATTTTTTGACCAAAATCGTGCCCGAAAAAGGCCCAAAAGGGCAGATACGATCCCTTCTGGCCCTCACCAGAGACATTACCCGGCAAAAGCAGGCTGAGATTGGTCTGCAGAGCCAAAGAGATGAACTGGACCAAATCTTTGACGGCACCCAGAGT
>PUOA01000319.1 GCA_003551925.1 Paracoccaceae bacterium | reverse complement strand
GCGCGCACTGCGGAAGCTGGGTCACGCAGACCAGCCGCTTGAGTGCATGCCCCAGCGCGCCACGCCAGGTAGAGCCGGCAAAGTGCGGAAGCCGGACATCGGCCTGGGCCTCGAAGTGCAGACGGTACCGCGCGACGGGCAGGCGCGGCGGTGCAAGATCCAAGATGCCGGAAGGACTGGGCGCGCTCATGGAGGGTTCATCGTAGCGGATCGGGTCGCCCACATCGGGCAAGACCTTGACTCCCTGTTCAGTCGGGCAAGACCCGAGGTTGACGCAAGCGGTCCATATCCGCCTGGCGTTCGGCTTTGGCCTTCTTGCTCCAGGGCAGCGCGCGCACGTTTTCCTGAATCGCCTGGGCGGCCTGCCGCCGGAGCATGTCCGAGTCCCAGTCCAGCGCCTCGCGCAGCAGTTCCACCCGCTCGCTCGCGACGCGGCTGCTCGGGGCAAGGGTTCCAGCCGCGCGTTCGTTGGCGAGCGTAGCGAGGAGGGGCTCGATCCGGCGCTCTTCCTCGGTCATCGCTGCCAGGCGTGCTTTCTTTTTAGAATCGCGCAAGCCGTTCAGGAATGCAGTGCGTGCCCGCTCGTCCTCCTCCATGGCACCATAGCCCACTGCGGTCTTGGCGCCGAAGCCCAGCCACGCGAAGGCGTGCGCGAAGGCTTCGCGCAGCAGCGAACGCCAGTCCAGCCTGGCATCCCCGAGCCGGCGGTCGTCGCATTGCACGAAGAAGGCAAATCCACTCCCTTCCGGCACTGTGAGGAAGTAGATGGGAATCGGATTCTCCGAATCGTGTGGTGAGCTTTCCCCCCGGTAATAGCTGCCGTGGTGAGGGTTCATGATGTCGACACCGAGCCTCGTACAATCGGGAATCACGTCCCAGAAGGTCAACGCGCCACGGGAGGCATCGTCTTCGCCCGGCGCGGGTTCCTTGCCGAAAAGGTGTTCGATGGCTTCCAGAGTCCAGGCGGTTTCCGTGCCCCAGCAATCGGCGTTGCGATCGCAGGCCAGCTCCTGCGCGGCCCGGCGTAGCACTCCCTTGACCGAGGCACCCGGCAGATATGGCAGCCCATATGGGTTCAGGAAGGCCATGCCGTTCTCCAACGGATGTTCGATACCGGTCCCGGTAGCGAACGGCGCGACGGAACGGGCAAAGACCGCTTCGACGCTGGAAGACAGGTTCATTACCAACGCCTTCTGGCGGGTGCGAAGTGCGACTCCCTGTTCGACGGCACATTGCGCTATCTTCGCAAAATCGTGGCTCAATGCCCCTGCGTCGACATTGGTCACGCGGCTCCAGCCGCTTCTGGGTTCCCAGAACGGCCCGTAGAGCGTGTACCGGTGCCCCGGCGGACAATCGGCAAAGTCACTTCCGAGATAGTCGGGTACCGCTGCCTGTGCCATGTGCGCTATCCCTGTATTACGCTGTCTTACGCCCGAGCGGGAGGTTCAGCCGATGGGCACCATCACCATCCGGATCGACGATCAACTGGAATCCGACCTCGAACTCATCGCCAAAGCCCAGCGCCGTACGAAGAGCGATCTGACGCGGGCTCTCCTGCGCCGCTACACGACCGCGGAACTCTTCGAATTGGCGAGGCATGAGCTCCAGCCCTATGCTGAACGAGCCGGCGATCTGACCGATGAGGACTTTTCCGGGACATCTCTTGAGAGTGTTCCTGGACACGAACGTCCTGGTGAACGCCTTCTTTAGTCGCGGTCTGTGTTCGACCCTCATGGCAAGGTTGCTCCGGAGTCGACACGAGATATTGATCGGGGAATCGGTGGTCCGGGAGTACCTGCGCATCGCACAGTCCAAGTTCGGCGCCACTCCAGCAAGTTTGGAATTCCGCGTTGAGGTACTGCGGCGGCAAAGGATTGTTTCCGATGGCACAGAGACTCTCCCTTCGATCGGGGATCCAGATGACAGGGCTATCGTCGGCTCCGCGCTCGCAGCGGAAGCGGAACTGTTCGTCACGGGCGGCAAGCTGTTACTGGACCAGAAGGATTGGCAAGGGATGCCGATCATCTCGCCGAGAGAATGCTGGGAGCGCCTGTTCCTTCTTAAGTGGCGCGCGCGACCGTCAGGCATCGATCGTGACCGCCGCGGCGAACTGCCGAATCCATTTCAGCAACGCCATGGCTTCCTCTGTTGCACGCCGGTAATCAGCCGAATCGGCCTGGTGCAGCGACTCCATCGTTTCGGCAAAGGTCGCCGTGGGGACCAAACCACGCCGGTTGAGCCAACCGAGGAGATGCTGGTTCAGAGCCTGGTGCTGAGGCTTTTCCTTACTCGCGTAGAACGCCAGTGCCTGCATCAAGCCGTTGTTCATGATCAGCGACGGCGCCCCCTTGGTGAGGTTCATGTAGTCGCGAGAACACCCCTGGACATGTTCCCAGGCGTAAGCTGCGCGTTCCTGTTCGAGTGTCGCCATGATCCCTCCCTCAGACGACGCGCAGCACGACTTGGCCGCGGCCGATCGTCGCGTCGCCGCCCGTTTGCAGCAGCGCGCCGTCGATGCCGGGCTG
>PUOA01000203.1 GCA_003551925.1 Paracoccaceae bacterium | reverse complement strand
GTTGAAGAACAGCTTCTTCTGCGCCGAGGTCGTGCCCAGCTTCACCATCGACCACGACCGCAGGATGTATTCCTGGATCGACGCGCGGATCCACCACATCGCATAGGTCGCCAGCCGGAACCCCTTTTCGGGGTCGAACCGCTTGACCGCCTGCATCAGCCCGACATTGGCCTCGGAGATCACCTCGGCCTGGGGCAGGCCGTAGCCGCGATAGCCCATCGCGATCTTGGCGGCGAGGCGCAGATGCGAGGTCACCAGCTTGTGCGCGGCCTCGGTGTCCTGATGGTCCACCCAGCGCTTGGCGAGCATGAATTCCTCTTCCGGCTCCAGCATCGGGAAGCGGCGGATTTCCTGCAGATAGCGGTTCAGCCCCTGTTCGGGGGACGGCGCCGGCAGATTCGCATACTCGGCCATGATGTGCTCCTGTTCGTGTGGCCCGGTCCCGGACCAACCCCTTCGCAAATGAAATTAGCGCGCGGCCGGGGGGAATTTCCATCCTGTTTCATTCAGGTCACACCCATGTGCGGGCTCGTGAGCATCTGACCCGACAAAGGTTGCCCACGGGTTAACGCGCGTCTCCGCGCAGGGTTGCCAGCAGCGCCGCGAAATCCGCCGGCAGCGGGGCCGAAAACCGCAGCGCCTCGCCGGTCAGCGGGTGGGTGAAACCCAGCGTCTCGGCGTGCAGCGCCTGGCGGGGGAAGGCGGCGAGCGCCTGCGCCGCGCCGGGCGGCAGCGCCGCGGCCGACAGCTTGCGCCGCCCGCCATAGACCGGATCGCCCACCAGCGCGTGACCCGCATGGGCCATGTGCACCCGGATCTGGTGGGTGCGCCCGGTCTCCAGCCGGCACGCCATCAGCGCCACCTGCGGGGGCGTGCCGAAGCGTTCCAGCGCCTCGGCGCGGGTCACGGCGTGGCGGCCACCGGCGAACACCACCGCCTGGCGCTGCCGGTCGGTGCGGTGACGCGCCAGCTGCGAGGTGATGCGCAGCACGTTGCCGGGCTCGAAGCTGACGCCGCGCACCCCGCGCAGCCGCGGATCGCCCGCATCGGGGGCGCCGTGGACGAGCGCCAGATACCGCCGCTCGGCGCTGTGCGCGGCGAATTGCGCTGCCAGCCCGTGATGCGCGCGGTCGCATTTCGCCACCACCAAAAGCCCGGTGGTGTCCTTGTCGATGCGGTGCACGATGCCTGGGCGACGCGCGCCGCCGATGCCCGACAGCGACGCCCCGCAATGATGCAGAAGCGCGTTGACCAGCGTGCCCGCGGGCGCGCCGGGGGCGGGGTGGACGACCATTCCGGCGGGTTTGTCGATGACGATCAGCGCGTCATCTTCGTGGACCACGCGCAGGGGGATGGCTTCGGGGCGGGTGGCGAGCTCGGCCGTGGCGGGCGGGGTGATGGCGATGGTGTCGCCCTCGGCCACCCGCGCGCGGGGGTCGGTCAGCGGGGTGCCGTCGCGCGCCACCGCGCCGTCGGCGATCAACCGCGCAAGGCGCGAGCGCGACAGGCCCGCCGCCTCTGGCACATCGCGGGCCAGCGCCTTATCAAGGCGCGCAGGCGGGTTCGGCCCGATCCGCACCGTCACCACCGGGGGCTGCGTTCCAGAGGAGTCCGTGTCCATGTCCGCGCCTCATGACCCGCCGCCGGGTGATCTTCTGCGCTACCTGCGCGTGCTGGTCACCACGCTGACGGTGGTGCTGATCCTCGGCATCAGCAGCATCGTGGTGCTGTTGTTCCTGCGCCTGGGCCCGATGACCGAGACGCCCGCCCTGCCGCTGCCCGAGGCGCTGACCCTGCCCGAGGGCACGCGCGCCGTCGCGGTGACGGTCGCGCCCGCGCATCTGCTGGTGGTGACCGATGATGACCGGCTGCTGGTCTTCGACCGCAGCGGCGAAGAGTTGCGCCAGGCGATCACGCTGGACTGATCGCGCCGGACTGGCCGCGCCGGACTGGCCGCGCCGGACTGGCCGCGCCGGACTGGCCGCGCCGCGCGCCGGTCAGCCGGTGGCCGAGCGCGGGGTCGCATCGTCCTGCGCGCCGCCGTCCCCGCCCTCGGCCGCGCCGTCCTGCGACTGGGGGGTGCTGCGCGGCTTGCGCGGAGCGCGGCGGCGCGGGGCGGGCTTGGCGGCGGCATCCTCGGCCGGGGTGTCCTGCGCCGAGTTCGCTTTGGCCGTGCTGTCCTGCGCGTCGGCCTCGGGCGCGGGCGCGGGCGCGGGCTTGCTGCGCGGTTTGCGGGTGTTGCGGGGCTTCGGCTTTGCGGCGGGGTGTTCGGCCGAAGCGTCGGATGTGGCCGGATGCGGCTGCGGAGCACCCGATTCAGGCGTTTCCACCAGCGACGAGCCGCCGTCGCCCTCGAACGGGGCGGCGGCATCGTTGCGCGGATCGGTGGGCTCGTGGCTGCGCGGATCATCGCTGTCGCGCCGCTGGGGGCGGGTGTCATGCGCCTGCGGGTCGCCGTCGGTGCTGCGTCCGCCCTGCTGGCGATCGCGGTTCTGTTGCGCTTCCTGCTGCTGGCGGCGGGCGTCGGCTTCGGCCTGCGCCTCGCGCTGCGCCTCGGACAGCATGCGGGTGTAATGTTCGGCGTGCTGAAGGAAATTCTCGGCCGCAACGCGGTCATTGCCCAGCTGCGCATCGCGCGCGAGGATCAGATACTTGTCGATGATCTGCTGGGGCGTGCCGCGCACCTTGCCCTCGGGGCCCGAGGAATCGAACACGCGGTTGACGATGTTGCCCATGGATTTCTGGCGGTTCGATTTCGAACGCGAATGCTGCTTCGATGGTCTCATGCTGTCAGGTTTCCGGCCTTTTTCTGCCTGCAAGACGACGCCCGCAGCGTGGCCGGACCGGAGCCGGGATCGGCAGGTCGAGGCCAGACTTGTTCGGGGCGTCCAGGGTGCGCGGCACGTCGGCGTGCCCTGCTGCACGGTGCAACGTCTTGCATGTGCCGCGGCGCAAGACAACCCCAAACGCGAAAAATCGCCGCTCTCGCCCATATTTTACCGCCGCTGATGCCGCACGGGCACGCTCATCACGCCGGCTTCGCCGCGCGCGCCAGATCGCGGGCGATGGCGAAGGCGCCGCGCAGCCGGTCGCGGTCGGTGGCCCAGTCGCGCGCCAGCACGATCTTGTTGTCCTTGACGCGGGCGCTGCCGTCCTGCGCGCGGACGAATTCGACCAGCCCGGCGGGGTTGGCGAACTGGTCGTTGTGAAACTGCACCGTGGCGCCCTTCGGCCCGGCATCGAGCCGCGCGATCCCGGCGCGCTTGCACATCGCCTTGATGCGGATCACCGCCAGAAGCGTGTTGACCTCGGCCGGCGGGGTGCCGAAGCGGTCCGACAGCTCGGCGGCGAAGCCTTCGAGCTCGACCTTGCTTTCGAGCGCGGACAGCCGGCGGTAGAGGCCCAGCCGCACGTCGAGATCGGGCACGTAGTCCTCGGGGATCAGCACCGGCACGCCCAGGTTGATCTGCGGCGCCCACTGGCCGTCGGCGGCCCCCGGCGCCTCCAGATCGCCCGCGCGCAGCTTCCGGAGCGTTTCCTCCAGCATCTGCTGGTAAAGCTCGTAGCCGACCTCGCGGATGTGGCCGGACTGTTCCTCGCCCAGGATGTTGCCGGCGCCGCGCAGGTCCATGTCCTGGCTGGCCAGCGTGAAGCCCGCGCCAAGCTGGTCGAGGCTTGCGAGCAGCCGCAACCGCTTCTGCGCCTGCGGGGTCAGCGGCGTGCGCGGTTTCGTGGTCAGGTAGCAATAGGCGCGGGTCTTGGACCGGCCCACGCGGCCGCGGATCTGATACATCTGCGCCAGCCCGAACATGTCGGCACGGTGGAGGATCATGGTGTTCGCCGTGGGGATATCCAGCCCGGATTCGACGATGGTGGTGGCCAGCAGCACGTCATACTTGCCGTCATAGACCGCGTTCATGCGGGTATCGAGCTCGCCCGCCGCCATCTGCCCGTGGGCGGTGATGAAACTGACCTCGGGGACGTGGTCGCGCAGCCAGTCCTCGATCTCGGGCAGGTCGGAAATGCGCGGCACCACCACGAAGGACTGCCCCCCGCGGTAGCGCTCGCGCAAAAGCGCCTCGCGCAGGGTCACGGTGTCGAATTCGCTGACATAGGTGCGGATCGCCAGCCGGTCGACCGGCGGGGTCGAGATCAGCGACAGATCGCGCACCCCCGACAGCGACAGCTGCAGCGTGCGCGGGATCGGCGTTGCGGTCAGCGTCAGCACATGCACGTCCGAGCGCAGCGATTTCAGCCGCTCCTTGTGGGCGACGCCGAAATGCTGCTCCTCGTCGATCACCATCAGGCCCAGATCGCGGAACGTCACGCCCTTGGCCAGCAGCGCATGCGTGCCGATGACGATGTCCACCGACCCGTCGGCGAGCCCCGCGCGGGTGGCCGCCGCGTCCTTCGCCGAGACAAAGCGCGACAGCGGCCGCACGGTCAGCGGGAAGCCCCGGAAGCGTTCGGCGAAGGTCTGGTAATGCTGGCGCGCCAGCAGCGTGGTGGGCGCGATCACCGCCACCTGCACCCCGGACATGGCCGCCACGAAGGCCGCGCGCATCGCGACCTCGGTCTTGCCGAAGCCCACATCGCCCACCACCAGCCGGTCCATCGGCCGGCCCGCCTGCAGGTCGGTCAGCACCTCGTCGATGGCGCGCAGCTGGTCGTCGGTTTCGGCATAGGGAAACCGCGCGCAGAAGGCGTCCCACAGCCCGTCGGGGCGGTCGAAGACCGGCGCGCGGCGCAGCTCGCGCTCGGCGGCGATGCGGATCAGCTGGTCGGCGATCTCGCGGATGCGCTGCTTGAGCTTCGCCTTCTTCGCCTGCCACGCCCCGCCGCCGAGCCGGTCCAGCAACCCCTCTTCATGGCCGAAGCGCGACAGCAGCTCGATGTTTTCCACCGGCAGATAGAGCCGGTCCCCGCCGGCGTATTCCAGCGCGATGCATTCATGCGGCGCGCCCATGGCGGTGATCGTCTCCAGCCCGGTGTAGCGGCCCACGCCGTGATCGACATGCACCACCAGATCGCCCGCGCTGAGCGATTGCGCCTCGGTCAGGAAGTTCTCGGCGCGCTTGCGGCGGCGCGCGCGGCCCACCAGCCGGTCGCCCAGCACATCGGCTTCCGAGATCACCGTCAGCCCCGGCGCGGTGAACCCCGCCTCCAGCGGCCAGACAGCGGTGAACACGCCCCCCGCGCCGTCGGGGAGGTCGCGCGCGTCGGTGATCGGGCGCGGGTCGGTGACGCCGTGATCGGCCAGCAACCCGGTGAGGCGCTCGCGCGCGCCCTCGGACCAGCTGGCCAGCACCACCTGCGTGGCGGGGCGCTTCTCGGCGATGTGGGTGGCGAGCGCCTCGAACAGGTTCACCGCCTCCTGCTGGCGTTCGGGGGCGAAGCTGCGCCCGGCGCGCCCGCCGGCATCGACCACACCGGGGCCCGGCGCCTGCGGGTTGGGCGCAAACCCGATCACCCGGCGCCCGGCCAGCGTGTCGGTCCACGCGGTGTCATCCAGATACAGCAGCCCCGGCGCGCAGGGCTTGTAGACGCTGTCGGGGCGCGCGCGGTCGCGCAGCGCTTCAAGGCGCGCGTCGTATTGCTCGGCGATCGCCTCCCACCGCGCGGCGCGGGCGGCGTCGGCCTGATCGTCGAGCGTGACGGGCGCGTCGGGCAGGTAGTCGAACAGCGTGTCGAGGCGCTCATGGAAGAACGGCAGCCAGTGCTCCATCCCCTGATGCTTGCGGCCCGCGCTCACCGCTTCATAGAGCGGGTCCGAACTGCCCGCCGCGCCGAATTCGGCGCGGTAGCGCTGGCGGAAGCGCGCGATGGCGTCGTCGTCGAGGATGATCTCGGAGGCCGGCGCCAGCTCCACGCGCTGCAGCTTTTCGGCGGTGCGCTGGGTTTCGGGGTCGAACCGCCGCGCGCCGTCCAGCACATCGCCGAACAGGTCCAGCCGCACCGGCGCGTCCTGCCCGGGCGGGAAGATGTCGATGATGCCGCCGCGGATGGCGTATTCGCCGGGGCCGGTGACGGTGGGCACGGGGACGAAGCCCACCCGCGTCAGGAACCCGCGCAGCGCCCCCTCATCCACGCGCCCGCCGACAGTGGCGGAAAACGACGCCTCGGCCACCAGATCGCGCGCGGGCACGCGCTGGATCGCGGCCGAAAGCGTGGTCAGCAGCACGAACGGCCCAGGCACCGCGCCGGCGGCCAGCGCGGCCAGCGTCGCCATGCGCTGCGCGGCGATGGCGGCGCTGGGCGAGACGCGGTCATAAGCCAGACAGTCCCAGGCCGGAAAGCGCAACACGGGCAGGTCGGGGGCAAAGAAGGCGAGCGCGCGGGCCATCGCCTCGGCGCGCTTGTCGTCGCGCGCGATGTGCAGCACCGGGCCGCCCGCGCGCGCCACCTCGGCGGCCAGCAGCCTGGCGTCGAAGCCCTCGGGCGCGCCGCCCATGCGCAGCGTGACCGTGCGCGCCGGTTTGACCTGTGTGTCCATCGCGCGGGACTTACCGCGGCAGCGGGCGGTGTCAATCCTCGGGCGCGTCGGTGATCCGGGCGAGTGCCGCGCGCAGCGCGGGCGCGAAATCGGGGTGATCGTAAAGGTCGTTGTGCCCGGCCTCGATCACGCGGTCGAGCACCAGCCGCCCCGCCACCTCGCGCAGCGGCGCGGTGCGTTCGGGCGGGACGATGGTGTCGCGCGCCCCGGCGATGATCGCCACCGGCGCGCGGGTCTGCGCCAGATCGCCCGCCACGTCCATCCGGTGGCGCAGGAGCATGCGCACCGGCGCCCAGGGGTAATGGCTGCGGGCAAGCTCGGTCAGCGAATCGAAGGGCGTGACCAGCACCAGCCCCGCCAGATCGCGCGCGGCGGCCAGATGCGCCGCCGGCCCCGCGCCGATGCTGAGCCCCACCGCGACGATGGCCTCGGCCTCGAGCGCGTCATGGATCACCAGCGCGTCCTCCAGCAGCGCGCGGGCCGAGGGGCGCCCCTCGGACGGGCCGTAGCCGCGATAGTGGAACACCACCACCCGGTGCGCGGGCAGCCAGCGGTGCAGCGCCAGCGCGAGCGCATCGGCGGGCCAGGCATTGCCGCCGAAGCCCAGAATGATCGGCGCATCCGGGTCGGTGCCGGGCAGCTCGATCCCCTCGAGCCGGTGGCCGGAGCCGGCGGTGACCTCGCGCATCCGCGCCTCGGCCGGCAGCGCCACACCCTGCCCCGGCATCGCCCAGCGCGGGAAGATCAGCGCCGTCTGCGCCAGCGCCAGCAGCGCGATGAAGCTCACCGGGATGGCAAGCAGCGCCAGCGCGAGCTTGAGGATCCCCGGCACCTCAGCGCGCGGGCGCAGCATGGCAGGCCAGGAACATCCGCACCGCCCCCCTGGCCACCCGGTCGACCTGTGCGGGGGTGAAATCACGCTGCAACCCGAAGGCCACGCGGTCCATCAGATCGGCGTGGCACAGTTGCACGAACTGGTCGGCGGCCAGATCGATGTCGTCGATCACCAGCGCCCCGCGCGCCACCGCCTCGCGCAGATAGGCGCCGATCCGCACGCGCGCCAACTCGGGGCCGCTGTCGTAGAAACGTCGGCCAAGTTGCGGAAACCGCGCGCTTTCCGCCACCGCGATGCGGAACATCCCCCAGCCGAAATCCGAACTGTAGAACGCGATGATCCGCCGCGCCGCAGCCTCGAGCACCTGCGCGGGGGGCGCGTCGGTGTCGATCTCCTGCCCCGCCGCGTCGGCCTGGCGCAGACATTCGAGGCGCGCCACCTCGAAGAACAGCTCGCGCTTGTCGGGGAAATAGCTGTAAAGCGTGGCCTTGGACACACCGGCGGCGCGCGCGATCTCGTCGACGCTGGCGCCGTCATAGCCCTGGGCGAGGAACACCTCGCGCGCGCCCGCCAGCACCTGGTCGAATTTGCGCCCCTTGCGAACGCCTTGCGCCGATACGTTCATGTGCCCTCCGAGCGCCACCATAACCCCGCGCGGCGCCGGTGAAAAGCGCCGCGCGCTTCTGGCCGACCCTGCAAGCTTCTGCTAACGGCATCGTGTCATGGTCGAGATCGTCCTGAAGACAGCGCCGTTTTTCGCGGTGATCGGGCTGGGCTTCGGCGCCGGTCGCGCGGGCTGGTTCGGCCCCGAGGCGACCGCGTGGCTGACGCGCTTCGTGTTCTATTTCGCGCTGTCGGCGATGCTGTTCGGCTTCGCGGCCAACCTGTCGCTGGCCGACCTGTTCGAGCCGCGCGCGTTCGGCGCGTATCTGTGGGCGTGCATGGTGCTCTATGCGCTGGTGATGGCGGTGGCGTTCCTGCGCCGCCGACCGCTGGCCGAGGCCACGATCGAGGCGCACACCGCCACCATCGGCAACACCGGATTTCTGGGCGTGCCGATGCTGGTGGTGCTGCTGGGCGAGGCCTCGGTGCCGGCGGTGCTGATGATCCTGACGATCGACATGCTGGTGTTCAGTTCGGTGTTCACCATGCTGATCTCGCTCGCGCGCGAGGGGCGGATCACGTCCGAGCTGCCGCGCATCCTGGCGCTGGCGGTGGCGCGCAACCCGATGGTGGTGTCGATGGCGCTGGGGCTGGCGTGGTCGGCCACGGGCTGGCCGCTGCCCGGCACCGCGAACGAGTTCCTGACGCTGCTGGGGGCGGCCGCCACGCCGTGTGCGCTCTTCGCCATCGGCGCGTCGCTCGCCGACAAGCGCGCCGAGCGGCTGGAGATCGTCAGCTGGCTGAGCTTCGCCAAGCTGGTGCTGCACCCCGCGCTGGTGGCGCTGGCGACGCTGGTGCTGTTCCGGGTGGACCCGTTCACCGCCGGGGTGATGATCGCCGCCGCGGCGCTGCCGGTGGCGGGAAACGTGTTCATCCTCGCGCAGCAGTATCAGATCGGACCGGGGCGCGTGTCGGCGGCGATCCTGGTCTCCACACTGGCCAGCATCGCCACCATCCCGGTGGTGATCGCCTGGGTCAGCGGGTTCTGAGAGGGACGCCATGCACACCGTCTATGTCGACGCCGACGCCTGCCCCGTGCGCGACGAGGCGCTGCGCGTGGCCGCGCGCCACGGCGCGGCGGTGCTGCTGGTCACCAATGGCGGGCTGCGCCCGGTCGACGGGCCGCGCGCACGGGTGGTCTATGTCGATGACGGCCCCGACGCCGCCGACCGCTGGATCGCCGAGCGCGCGGGCCCCGGCGACATCGTGGTCACCGCCGACATCCCGCTTGCCGCACGCGCACTCGAGGCCGGCGCGCAGGTGCTGCGCCATGACGGCACGGGGCTGGATGCGGGCAATATCGGCACCACGCTGGCGATGCGCGATCTGATGAGCGATCTGCGCGCCGCCGATCCGCTGCGCCAGGGCGGAGGCGCAAAGCCGTTTTCGCGCGCCGACCGCGCGCGCTTTGCACAAGCGCTGGACACCGCGCTGCATCGCGCGCGACACCACGCCCGGAGGCCCGATGACCCGAATTGACGCCGTCGTTTTCGATATCGGCAACGTGCTGATCGAATGGCAACCCGAGCGGTTCTTTGATCGGCGGATCGGTTCCGGGCGGCGCCGCGCGCTCTTTGCGCAGGTGCCGCTCGAGGCAATGAACCACGCCATAGATCTGGGCGCACCGCTTGTCGAAACGGTCGCGGGCTGTGCGGCGAAACACCCCGGCTGGAGTGCGGAAATCAACCTCTGGGCGCGCGCGTGGCTCGATATTTCGGGGCCAGCAATTCCCGGCGCGGCCGACACGCTTCTGGCGCTGCGGGCGCGCGGGGTGACAACGCTGGCCCTGTCGAATTTCGGGAACGAGCCCTTTGCGCTGGCGCTGGGCCGGTATCCCTTTCTTGACGCCTTCGACCGGCGCTTTCTGTCGGGGGCGCTTGGCTGCGCGAAACCCGATCCGGCGATTTACGCGACGCTCGAGCGCGAAACCGGAATCGATCCGCAGCGGCTCCTGTTCACCGATGACCGCCCCGAAAACATCGCCGCAGCGCAGGCACGCGGCTGGCAGACCCATCTTTTCCGCGATCCCGATGGCTGGGCTGAGCGACTTCATGCCGAGGGGCTTCTGAAACGCGACGCCTGACCCCCGACAATGGCCCGACCATTGCATCGCGACCCGCGCGGTCGATTTTCCGTATTGCGAAGGCGCCGGAGCGGAATTAGATGTGCAAGGTACAGAACCCTCGAAACCCGAAAGGCACCCAATGTTCGATCTTGAATCGCTCTCGCTGAACGAATTGAAAAAGCTCGCGCGCGACGTGCAAAAGGCCATCGATACCTATCAGGAGCGCGAACGCCTCGCCGCGCTGACCGAGCTTGAAGCGCTGGCGCATGAGAAAGGCTTCACCCTGTCGGAACTGGCGCCGCTCGCAGCGAAGCGCAAGGCCAAAAGCGGCCTGCCGCCGAAATACTTCAACCCCGAAAACCCGTCCCAGACCTGGAGCGGGCGCGGACGCCGGCCGAAATGGCTTGAAGCGGCGCTGGAAAGCGGCAAGTCGCTAGAAGATTTCAAGCTCAGGGCCTGATCTTGCCACGTCTGAAACCTGCGCTTCGGGTCCTTTCGGGGATCAACACCTCCATGAGCGAGCGACGCATCGACCTCGTTTCGGCGGGGGTGGCGTTTTTCGGCCTCTTCGCAGTGTTTCCGGCGCTGGCCGCGCTGATTTCGCTCACCGGCTATGTCGCCGATCCGGAGATCGTGGAAACCGCGATCGACACCTATGGCGAGCTTCTCCCCCCCGAGGTGCTGACCCTGATCGGCGGCCAGCTGGACCGGCTGCTGGCGGCGAACGAATCGACGCTCGGGCTGGCGTCGCTGATCTCGCTGGCCGTGGCGCTGTGGTCGGCGCGGCTTGGGGTCGGCGGGCTCACCAGCGGGCTGACGGCGGTCTATGGTCTGCCGCCGCGCAGCGGCGTGTGGTTCTATCTGCACGCGCTCGGGCTGACGCTGGGCGTGATGCTGGTGGGGCTGTTGGCGATGGTGCTGATGGTCCTCGTGCCGCTGGTGCTCACTTTCCTCGTGCCGCTCGAAGGCATGGCGTTCGTGGTCGCCGAGGGGGGGCGCTGGCTGGTCGGGCTGCTGGTCGTGGTCGCGGGGCTGGCGCTGGTCTACCGCTACGGTCCCAACCGCAAGGCCGCCCCCGCGCGGCGCTTGGTGCTGTGGCCCGGGCTGGTGACGGCGATGCTGCTGTGGCTGCTGGCCTCGCTGGGGCTGAACCTCTATCTGGCGCATTTCGCCGGCTTCAACGAGGTCTATGGCTCGATCGGTGCGGTGATGGCGCTGATGCTGTGGTTCTACGTCGCCGCCTATGCGGTGCTGCTGGGCGGGGTGATGAACGCGGTGCTCGAAGACCGCGGCGCCACCCCCGACCCGCAGCCGACCGAGCCCCCCGAGTCCCCGGAAGACCCACCGGCGCGCGACGACTGAGCGCGCGCCGGGCGCGGCCGCGCTCAGCGGCGCGGCAGGCTGGCGCGGGCGCTGCGCAACGTGGCGGCGAGCGCGTCGAGCGCGGCGACAGTCTCCGCATCGGCTTTCGCGGCGACACGCGCCACGGGCAGCATCGGAAAGGTCACCAGCGACACCTCCCACAGTTCCAGCTCGATCAGGCGTCGCCCACCGGCCGGGTCGCGCTCGGCGCGCACCGTGCGGTAACCGATCGACAACCCGTCCAGCGCCCCCGAGGCGACCAGCGCCGCCGCCTCGCGTGCCCGCGCGACCTCGGCCAGAAGCCGCCCCTTCACGCGCAATCCGCGCGCGTCCTCGAAGACCTCGTCCCACACCCCGATGGGCTGGGCCGGATCGTGCTGCCAGAGCATGCGCACCC
>PUOA01000003.1 GCA_003551925.1 Paracoccaceae bacterium | reverse complement strand
GAGGTCACCGTTCCCCCGCGAACGGCCCGCGCGATCCGGGTCCGCGCCGGGCAGTTCCTGCTCATCTCGCTCCCCGAGGGCCCGCAGGTGGGCGATCTGAACCTCTTCGCCGCGGGTGACCTGTCCGAACGGTTCTTCGCCGGCAAGACCCGCGCGCTGCACGGCACGCATCTGACCACCGGGTGCCGGATGTGGTCGTCCTTCCCGCATCTGCGCCCGATGGCAACGCTGACCGCGGACTCGCTGGACTGGTACGGCACCGACGCCTTCGGCGGTCGGGTGCATGACGTGATCGGCACGCGCTGCGACCCCTACACGCACCACCTGCTGAGCGGGCAGGACTATCACCATTGCTGCCATTCCAACCTGACCCGCGCGCTGGCCACCGCGGCGGAGCTGCCGCTGCGCCAGGCCGAAACATTGGTGCATGACGTGCTCAACGTCTTCATGTGCACCGGCTTCGACCGCGACACCGGTCAGTATTTCATGAAGGCGACCCCGGCGCGGACGGGCGATCATCTGGAGTTCTTCGCCGAGATCGACCTGCTCGCGGTGCTCTCGGCCTGCCCGGGCGGAGATTGCGGGGCCGAGCATTCGTCGGACCGCGCGCGCTGCCACCCGCTGCTGATCGAGGTGTTCGCCCCGGCCGAGGGCGTGCTTCAAGGGTGGGCCCCGCCGCAGCGCAACGGATACGGCGGCGGCCACGGGGCGTGACGGCAGATAACATTCACGTCTTGCAATGTGTTTGAAGGACTGTATATTGACCGGTGTCAGACATCAGACGAAGGGCGGAGCGATGCAACCCGAAGTGACCTCGTTTTTCGACAATGCCACCAACACCATCACCTACGTGGTGCGCGACCCGGGCGGCAGCGCCTGCGCGATCATCGATTCGGTGCTGGACTTCGACTACGCCTCGGGGCGGACCGACACGGCCTCGGCCGACGCGGTGATCGCCTTCGTGCGCGAAAAGGGTTACCGCGTGGAGTGGCTGCTGGAAACGCATGTCCACGCCGACCACCTGTCGGCCGCGCCCTATCTGCAAGAGCAGGTCGGCGGCAAGATCGGGATCGGACGCAAGATCACCGTGGTGCAGGACACCTTCGGCAAGGTCTTCAACGCCGGCACCGAGTTCGAGCGCGACGGCAGCCAGTTCGACAAGCTGTTCGAGGAAGGCGATTCGATCCATATCGGCCAGCTCCGCGTCGACGTGCTGCACACCCCGGGCCACACGCCGGCCTGCCTGACCTATGTGATCGGCGATGCGGCCTTCGTGGGCGACACGCTGTTCATGCCCGATTTCGGCACCGCGCGCTGCGATTTCCCCGGCGGCTCGGCCGACACGATGTGGGACAGCGTGCAGAAGATCCTCGCCCTGCCGGACGAGACGCGCATCTTCGTCGGCCACGACTACAAGGCCGAGGGCCGCGAGGACTACGCCTGGGAGACCACCGTCGGCGAGCAGAAGGCGCGCAACGTCCATGTCGGTGCCGGCAGGACGCGCGAGGATTTCGTGCGCATGCGCACCGAGCGCGACGCCAAGCTGGCGATGCCCAAGCTGATCGTGCCGTCGCTGCAGGTCAACATGCGCGCGGGCCAGATGCCGCCGGCCGAGGACAACGGCACCGTCTATCTGAAGGTGCCGGTGAACAAGCTCTGATCCGGCGCCGCCCGCAGGCGGCGCCCCTCCCCCAAAACAAACGGACCCTGAACTCATGGACTTCATTCAACCAGACTGGATCTGGGGCCTCGTCGGTGGCCTGATGATCGGCACCGCGGCCGCGATCTTTCTGCTCTTCAACGGGCGCATCATGGGCGCCAGCGGTATTGTCGGCGGGCTTGTGGACCGCTCGGGGCTTGGCAACTGGGCCGAGCGCGGGGCGTTTCTGGCGGGCCTCGTGGTGGTGCCGGCGCTGATGTTGCCGCTCTATGCGACCGAGGTGAGCACCAACATCACCTCGAACCTTGGCATTGTGATCGCCGGCGGGCTCCTGGTGGGCATCGGCACGCGGCTGGCCAATGGCTGCACCTCGGGGCACGGGGTGTGCGGGATCTCGCGGTTCTCGTTGCGCGGGATCGTGGCGACGGTGTTCTATCTGCTTGCGGGCGGGCTGGTGATGGTCCTGTTCCGCCATGTGCTGGGGGTGATCTGATGCAACGTGTCATGTTTTCGGCGCTCGCCGGCGGGCTGTTCGGCGCCGGGCTGCTGGTCTCGGGGATGACCGACACCACCAAGGTGCAGGGCTGGCTGGACGTGTTCGGCGCTTGGGATCCGACGCTGGCCTTCGTGCTGGGCGGCGCGATCCTGCCGATGCTGGTTGCCTGGCAGATCGCCGCACGGCGCGCCGGTCCGGCGCTGGGCGGAAGCTTTCCCAACAAGCCCGACGCGCGGCTGGGGCACAATCTTGTGCTGGGCTCGGTGCTGTTCGGCGCAGGCTGGGGGCTGGTGGGTCTGTGCCCGGGGCCGGCGATCGCCTCGCTCAGCTGGGGTGGCACCGGCGGGATCGTGTTCCTGATTTCCATGGTGGCGGGTATGCTGGCCGCCCCACCAATCCGGACCCGCGTGGACCGGCTGGCCGCCGCCTGATATCCGCCCCTGAAGGAGCCCACTCATGGAAATCCGCCCGCTGACCGACGGCTACGCCGTCTCGCCGCAGATCACGCCCGAGGACACCGACGCGATCCGCGACGCCGGATTCACCACCGTGATCTGCAACCGCCCCGACGGCGAGGTGACGCCCGATCTGCAGGCCGACGCGATTCGCCGCGCGGTCGAGGCGGCGGGCCTGCAGTTCGTTCTCAACCCGGTCGTCGGCGGCGCGATCACCATGGAGAACGTCGATGCCCAGGGCGCGGCGTTGTCGGATGCGTCGGGGCCGGTGCTGGCCTATTGTGCTTCGGGGAACCGGTCGTCGATCGTCTGGGCGCTGAGCCAGGCCGGCCAGCGGCCCACCGACGAGTTGATCGCCGCCGGGGCGCAATACGGCTATGCGGTCGAGCAGTTCCGCCCGACGATCGAACAGCTTGCCCGCAAGGGGTAAAGGCCACGCCATTCGAACGGCGCCGTCCGGCGTCATCAGGCCCCGCCTGTGCGTTTCCGCAGGCGGGGCAAGCCTTTCCGGAGCCGTCATGTGATCTCGGCCGAGGCAATCTACTGACAGTGCCCCTGCTCCTGATCGCGGTTCCAGGCCCTTGGCAGGCTGCCGAAGATGCGCCAAGTGCATGAAACTGCAGGTGTCCCAGCTCAAAGCCGTCCCTCGCGGCACTCCGCCCGCGCGATCAGTCCGTGCCGCGCCCGAGGATAACCGGGGCCGCCGCGTTCGCGACTGAACTGTGCCCGCGACGGTTTCCCCGGCGCGCGGCTCATCACCGGGGCGGTCGTCGGCACCCCCACGGCTCGGGCGCTGCGAGGGCCTCCCCCGCCGAGCACACCGACCACACACCAGCGGTCGGCGCGGTCCAGATGTTCAGCGGCGGGCCCACGCCGCACCTGTGCAGTCCGCGTGTAGAGACCGCGTCCACCCTCACTCAGGGTCCGCGAGCGGGACCACCCCGACCGCGCTGGGGGCGACCGCGCCGGGAAGGGATGAGATCGCCCCACCGCCGCCAGAGCCTTCGACCGCGTGAAAGCCGCTATCGTCGCCGGGTTTGTCGTTGCTGGTCTGCAGCAGCCGCAGCGCCCGGTTGCCGCGCGCCTGGCCCAGCCTTGCGCGCGCGACCTCGGTGCCGTCACGGGCAACGACGGCGATGCTCTCGAGCGCCGCGAGCGGCAGTTCCAGCACGTCGCCCGGCTGGAGCGCGCGCGCGGCGTGCAGCGGCATCGAGTGCTGTCCGAGGATCGCCGTCAGTTCGGTCCGGCACCCCATAACCGCCGCCGACAGCATCGCATCCCACCCCGCGCCGGCGCGCTGCGAGCCCGGAGAAGGGGGGGCGGCCCCGTCGGGCGCCCGCCCCGCGGCGCGCGGCGCGAGCGTGGTGCTGCCATCGGGCAGAACCAGCCACCAACGCCCCCCGCGATGCGCCGCCGCCGCATCGCTCGGCGCAAGATCGCAGCCGAAGACCCAGTAACCGCAGTCCTCCAGCACAAGGCCAAGCGGGCGCGGGTCCTCCAGGAACGAGGCGCTGCGGAAGCCCTGCGCCCAGCCTGCGCCGGGCACCGGATCGAGCGCCGCGTCCAGCTGCACCAGCGCCAGGTCGATGGCCGGGCAGACCAGCGCAGCATCGGTGCGCGTGGGACGACGCTGCGGAACTGCGGACGGCAGGATGCTGCCGCTGGTGAGAAACTCGACCAACGCGCCCGCCAGATCGCCATCGACCAGCGCGACCCCCATGCGGTCCTGCGCGTCTTCGAGGATCGCCACGAACATGCCCGGCGCGGCAAGATCCAGCACCTCGCCCAGCGACATGCGGGTGGCCTGCGCGGCAGAGGCGGCAACCGGCGCGTCGCCCAGACCGCGCGCCATGCGACCAAGCGCAAGCCGCTGCGCCTGCGCGATGGCTGCACCCGTCGCCTCGGCATCCACGACGCGGCGCTGCAGCTTGCGCAGCAGCGGCCCGCCATCGCTGCCGTCAGCGCCGCGCGGTCCCGCCTGCACCTTGTCAGCCTGCATCATCGCACCATCAGATTGCCCCCGATCCATACGCAAGGATGACAAGGAAACCTTGCCAGTCCCTTACCATTTCAGCGAAAGACCGCGCGGATGGCCTGTAAGCCGGATTCTGTTCCGGGTTGCCCCGGAGATGGCCATTCATCTGGGCCCGCCGTCGCCGACGGGCTCGTGCTGCCTACCCGAACCTCGGGCTGAAGCGGCCCTGCGCGGGCGACCGAGGCCACCGCGCGCGCGAGGTTCCTATTCGGCATTGCTCCCGGTGGGGCTTGCCGTGCCGTCCCGGTTGCCCGGTCCGCGGTGGGCTCTTACCCCACCGTTTCACCCTTGCCCGGCCGCGATGGCGCGGGCGGTCTGTTTTCTGTGGCGCTTTCCCTCGGGTTGCCCCGGCCGGGCGTTACCCGGCACCGTTGCTTCATGGAGTCCGGACTTTCCTCACGCCCACGAAGGGGCGCGCGGCCATCCGGCCATCCGCGCGCGCCCGACATAGAGGCGCGCGCGCCCCGGGTCAATCGCTGCGGCGCGGGCGCGACGGGCGCCGGGCACGCAAGGGGCGCGCGGGCTTGCCGGGCGCGCGTCCGGGTTTCGCGGGCGCGCGTTTCGGGTCGGCGCGGCGCGCGCGCCCCTCGGGCGCGGGGTCGGTCATGCCAAGCTGGTCGCGCAGCACCCGCGGCGGAACCTCGCGCAAGGCCCCCGCGCGCAGATCGCCCAGCTGAAACGGCCCGTAGCTGACCCGGATCAGGCGGTTGACCACCAGCCCCACATGCTCCATCGCGCGGCGGATCTCGCGGTTGCGGCCCTCGCGCAGACCGACGGTCAGCCAGGCATTCGCCCCCTGCTGGCGGTCGAGCGTGACCCGCATGGGCTGGAAGCGTTCGCCATCGATCTCGACGCCCGCGCGCAGTGGCTCCAGCGCCGCGTCGTCGGGCGTGCCCTTCACCCGCACGCGATACTTGCGCAGCCAGCCGGTCGAGGGCAGCTCGAGCCGCCGCTTCAGCCCGCCGTCATTGGTCAGCAGCAACAGCCCCTCGGAGGTGATGTCGAGCCGCCCCACCGGCATCAGCCGCGGCGTGCCCGGCGGCAGCGCGTCGAAAACCGTCATGCGGCCCTTTTCGTCGCGCGCGGTGGTCACCTGTCCGACGGGCTTGTGGTAAAGCCACAGCCGCGCCGGGTCCGGGGGGGCGAGCGGGGTGCCGTCGACGGTGATTCGATCGGCGGCGGTGACGTTGAGCGCGGGCGAGGCGATGGGCCGCCCGTTCACCGCCACGCGCCCGGCGGCGATCATGGCTTCCGCGTCGCGGCGCGAGGCCACGCCTGCCCGCGCGATCACCTTGGCGATCCGCTCGCCGTTGTTGTCGGTGGTGTTCATGGCCCCGCGCATAGACCGAAACCGCGGCGTGGGCAAAGCCTATTGCGCGCCCTGCCACAGACGGGCAAGACAGCGCGCATGACGGGGTTCGACAGCCATATGCGGGCTGCGCTGGCGCAGGCGCGCGCGGCGGGCGCGCGGGGCGAGGTGCCGGTGGGTGCCGTCATTGTTTCGCCTCAGGGCACGGTAATCTCTGCCGACGGAAACCGGACGCGCGAGCGCAACGACCCCACCGCCCATGCCGAGATCCTGTGCATCCGCGCCGCCTGCGCCGCGCTGGGCTCTGAACGGCTGGTGGGCCATGACCTGTATGTCACGCTCGAGCCCTGCCCGATGTGCGCCGCCGCCATCGCCTTCGCGCGGCTGCGCCGGCTGTATTACGGCGCCGCGGACCCGAAATCGGGGGGCGTCGCGCAAGGGCCGCGGATCTTCGCGCAGCCGCAATGCCACCACGCCCCCGAGGTCTATGACGGCATCGCCGCGCGCGAGTCCGAGGCGCTGCTGCGCGCCTTTTTCGCGCGGTTGCGCTGATGTGGTCCGAGCAGGTCATCGCCTGTTGCGAACGCACCGATTTCGGCTTCTGGGCCGAGCCGGTGAACGCGCTGACCAATGCCGCCTTCGTGCTGGCCGCCGCGATCATGTGGCCGCGCGGCCGCGGCGTGCCGATCGCCCGCGCGCTGGTGGGGGTGCTGGCTGTGATCGGTGCGGGCTCGTTCCTGTGGCACACCCACGCCACGCGCCGGGCGGGGCTGGATGATCGAGGTCTACCTGCGCCATGTTCGCGCGGCGCGCTGACCCGGCCTGGGATCGGCGCGCGCGCCTGCATGTGACCGGAGCGGCACCGGCCATCTGCACCGGCCATCTGCACCGGCCACCTGCACCGGCCACCTGCACCGGCCATCTGCACCGTCCATCTGCACCGTCCATCTGCACCGTCCATCTGCACCGGCATCAATGCATCTGCCGCTCCAGCAGCCGTTCGCGCTCGGGGCCGGGCTGGTCGCGCAGCAGCATCCGTGCGAGCGCCTGCGCGGTGTCGAGTTCCTCGACCGTGCGCGCGGCATCGACCTGCGCGGTGCAGTAGCTGAGGATGTCCTCGGGCGCGACCGCGGTCGTCGCATGCGGCGCGGCTGCCGCGGCGCGCGCGTCGAGCAGCGCGCGGACCTCGTCCTCATCGGCGAACACGTCGCCAGCGATCCCGGCGAAGGCGCGCACGCGGGCCACGCGCTCCTCGGTGCAGTCCAGCAGCGCGGCCAGCGCCGCGACCTTGCCCATCGGCTTGGCCGATCCGACATAGTCATACGGCGCGTTGTCCGAGCGTTTGAGCACCCGGTCCATCACCGGATCGATCACCGTGATGATGTCGGTGATCCCCGACTCCATCGCGAACTCAAGCGACCCGATCATCAACTCGCAGGTCGCGTGCGACACCGTGTTCGGTCCCCGACCCCGGCCGAGCCGGTCGGTGTCGACGCAAAAGCGCGTCGACTCCCAGATCGTCGGGCTGCGCAGCGGCGGCTCGCCGTCCAGAATGTCGCTGAACACATCCGCGAGCATGTGCGGACCCGTGGTCTGCAGCGCGCGCACGCAGGAAACGACGTGGCCGTCGTCATCAAGCCCGACGACATAGGCCGGATCGAGCGCGTCGAAGGCGTCGATCTCCTTGCCGTCGCGCACCTGCACATCCCATCCCAGACGGCCCGCGAACACGCGCGCACGCAACCGGTACATCTCGTCGAGCACATCGCCGAAGCGCTCGGCATTCAAGGCGTCAATAATCAGGAGCATTTTCTGGCCTCCGTTCACCCACTGATTGCAAGATACGAGACTCTCGGACCGGCGCCATTGTGGAAATCCCGTAGCCGGGGGCCGGTGACGGTATCAGCGCGGGGCGGCGGCGCGGCGCAGGCGGTCGTTGATGGCGCGGCCCAGGCCGGTGTCGGGGACCGGCGCCACGGCGATCGGGCGGCCATCGGCGTCGGCGGCGTGCAGGACCGCGAACAGCCGCGCCGCGGCCTCGGTCAGGTCACCGGAGGCCGAGAGGGTCAACGCCGCGCCGCCACAGCCCGGCCCGAAGCCGATCCACAGCTCGCCCGGCCGCGGAGCGCGCGCCTCCAGCCGCACCGCCGCGCGCGGCGCGTAATGCGAGGCAAGCTGCCCCGGCGCGCGGGGCGCCGCGGCGGGATCGCTCGCAGCCTCCGGCGATGCACCGAGCACCTGCGCCAGCGTCTCGACAGGCACACCGCCGGCGCGCAGGATCACCGGAGACGGGCCGGTGCACGCAACGATCGTCGATTCGAGCCCGACCGCGCAGGCGCCCCCGTCCACCACCGCCGCGATCCGTCCGCCGAGCCCGGCCAGCACATGCGCCGCCGAGGTCGGGCTGATCCGCCCCGAGGGGTTGGCCGAGGGTGCCGCCAGCGGCGCGCCGAACCGCTCCAGCAGCGCGCGCGCCACCGGGTGCGCGGGCACCCGCAACGCCACGCTGTCATGGCCTGCCGTGACCAGCGCCGACAGCCCCGCGCCCGCGCGGAGCGGCACGACCAGCGTCAGCGGACCGGGCCAGAACGCCGCCGCCAGCGCCCGCGCGGCGGTGTTGAACACGCCCAGCGCCTCGGCCTGCGCGCGGGACGCCACGTGCACGATCAGCGGATTGAACCGGGGCCGGTCCTTGGCGGCGAAGACCCGCGCCACCGCCATGTCCGACCGGGCGTCGGCGGCAAGGCCGTAGACGGTCTCGGTCGGAATCGCGACCAGCGCGCCCGCGCGCAGCAGCGCGGCAGCCTCGGCGATGCCGTCGGCGGTTGCGGACAGCTGTCGGGTCGTCGTATCGGTCATTGCGGCGCGCGCCACCCTGAATTTCCTGCGGATCGCCCTGCCCTACCCTATTGCCCGGGTCCGGGCCATACTCCGCCCACGCAGACGAGGACCGAAGCCTTGCCCACCCCGCCCCGGCCCGCATGACCGGCACCCGCGCCGACATCCGCCACCCCTTCGCCACGCCCCCCGCCGAAGGCTGCGCGACCGAGGTCGCCGCGGGCGTGCTGTGGATGCGTCTGCCGCTGCCGATGCGGCTCGATCACGTCAATGTCTATGCGCTCGATGACGGGGCCGAGGGGTGGACGATCCTCGACACCGGGTTCGACACGCCCCGCAGCCGCGCGATCTGGGAGCGCCTGCTGGCCGGGCCGCTGGCCGGGCGCCCGGTGCACCGCATGATCGTCACCCACCACCACCCCGACCATGTCGGTCTTGCCGGCTGGTTCCAGGCCCAGGGCGCCGAGCTTTGGACCACGCGCACCGCGTGGCTGATGGCGCGAATGCTCACGCTGGACGAACAAGCCCGTCCGTCCCCCGAGACGCTGGCGTTCTGGCACGCCTCCGGCATGGACCCCGGCGTGCTGGAGGCGCGGCGCCACGCGCGGCCCTTCAACTTTGCCGACGTGGTCGCGCCCCTGCCGCTGGGGTTTCACCGGCTGCACCAGGGCGACGTGCTCCGCGCCGCCGCGCGCGACTGGGACGTGCATGTCGGCCACGGCCACGCCCCGGACCACGCCACGCTGTGGAGCCGCGACTGCAACCTGGTGCTGGGGGGCGACCAGCTGCTGCCGTCGATCTCGCCCAATCTCGGGGTCTACGCCACCGAACCCGAGGCTGACCCGGTCGGCGACTGGCTCGACAGCTGCGCGCGGTTCCAGCGCCTGGCGCGCGCCGATCATCTGGTGCTGCCGGGGCACAAGCTGCCCTTCAACGGCCTGCCGCTGCGCCTGCGCCAGAAAATCGACAACCACATCGGCGCGCTGGCACGACTGGAGGCGCATCTGGAGCGCCCCCGCCGCGGCGGCGACTGCTTCGGGCCGCTGTTCCGCCGCGAGATCGATGCCGACACCTACGGCCTGGCGCTGGTCGAAACGGTGGCGCATCTCAACCACCTGCACCAGACCGGGCGCGCGCGGCGCTGGCGCGGCGCCGATGGCGCGTGGCGCTGGCAGGCGACCGCCTGCCCCGACCATGCCACACAGGAGGCACCATGACCCGATGGACACGACGCCGCGCCCTGGGCGCGCTCGCGCTGGCCCCGATCGCCGCAGGCTGCACCGGGGTGCTCTATGGCCGCGGCACCGAGCGCGGGGCGCCCTATGTCGGCGATGGCCCGCCCATGCTGCGCATCGCCGTGTTCGAAAGCAGCGCCATGCGCAAGCCGATCCACACCGGGGTGCTGATCCATGCCCCCGAAGGCCATGTGCTCTATGACCCGGCAGGCTGGTGGGATGACGGGCAGGGCCAGCGCGTCGGCGACGTGACCTATGGCATGACCCCCGCGCGCGAGGCGGCCTATCTCAGCCGCGACGCCTTCGGCCGCGATGCGGGAACATGGATCGTGCACGTCTTCGAAACCGAGGTCCCGCCCGAAGTCGCCCGCCGCGCGGTCGAGATCGCCGAGACCCGCGACATGGCGGTGATCGGGCTGTGCGTGCACGCGGTCTCGACCCTGCTCGCGCAGCTTCCGGGGTTCGAAGGCCTGCGCGGCTGCCTGCTGCCGCGCCGGCTGCTGGAGCAACTGCTGCGGCGCGAGGACCTGAGCTACACCCGCATGCGCGTGCCTGCGGAGACCGCGTCGGTTGACGCGTGACAGCCCCGGCACGATCGGATATCGAACCGGGAAAGGCTGCGTCGAACGGAGGCTGCGATGGCAAAGCACGAGCACGGCAAGATGGACATCACCGAACAGGAAAAGACCTTCAACGGGTTCATCCGCTTCGTGGCATGGAGCACCGCGATCATCATCGGGGTGCTGATCTTCCTCGCGCTGGCCGGCGCCTGAGGTCGCGCCGATGACCGCCGCTGCGCACCGTCCACCCCTTGCGCATGCACTCGCCGCATGGCTGCGCCGCCTGCTGGCGGTGCTGCTGGCGCCGCTGGTGGTGGCGGGCTGCGCAGGCACCGGCACATGGGCCCCGATGGAGGCGGTCGAGGCCGCGCGCTACGCCCATCCCGGCGCGCCCGAGATCGCGCTGATCACCGTGGTCAACAACCGCACCGGCTCGGGCGATCACACCGGGCTCGTGGTCAGCGGCTCCGAACGCGTGCTGTTCGACCCCGCCGGGCGCTGGGAACACCCCGACGCGCCCGAACGCGGCGACGTGCATTTCGGCATGACCCCGCGCATGCTGCGCTCCTACATCAACATGCACGCGCGCGAGACGCATCACGTCATCGTCCAGCGCATCGCGGTGTCGCCCGAGGTCGCGGCGCTGGCGCTGCGCCGGGTGCAGGATGCGGGGCCCGTCGCCCCGGCCTTCTGCGCGCGCGCCACGGGCGAGGTCCTGCGCGGCCTGCCGGGGTTCGAGGCGATCCCCGTGCAATGGTATCCGATCACGCTGTCGCGGGCATTCGGCGCGCTGGACTGGGTCGAAACCCATGTGATCCGCCACGACGATGACGATGTCGTCGCCCGCATGGACCGCGCGCAGGCGCCGCTCTGAGCGCCTTTCGCATGGAGCCCTACGCCCCGCCCCCCGGCCCGCCGGTGGTCCTGCACGCGGATCACGAGCTGCTGTTCGTGGACAAGCCCGCGGGGCTGTTGTCGGTGCCCGGCAAGGGGCCGGAGCTGGCCGACTGCCTGCTGGCGCGCGTGCAGGCGGCGTTTCCGCAGGCGCTGCTGGTGCACCGGCTGGACCGCGACACCTCGGGCGTGATGGTGTTCGCGCTCAGCCCCCACGCGCAGCGCCATCTGGCGCTGCAGTTCGAGCGCCGCCACGCCCGCAAGACCTATGTCGCGCTGGTGGCGGGGCACCCGGAGGGACGCGCGGGCAGCATCGACCTGCCGCTCACCGTGGACTGG
>PUOA01000156.1 GCA_003551925.1 Paracoccaceae bacterium | reverse complement strand
CATGGCCCGCCGCAAACGCCTGACCCTGCCCCCCACCCCCGAGGATCGCACCGCCGAAGCCCGCACGCCCGAGGATCGCACGCCCGAGGATCGCTCTGGCCCCGCGCCGGAAACCAAATCCATGCCCGGCGCACAGCCGGGCGCCAGATCCATGCCCGGCGCACAGCCGGGCGCCAGACCCACGCCCGGCCCCCTGCTCTCGGCCCCGCCCATCGCCCAGGTGGCGGGCGAGGCTTCGGCCACCCATGCGCTGGAGGAGCTCTCGCAGGAGTGGCACCGCGCGCGCATCGAAGGGCGGCTGGTGCAATCCCTGCCGCTCGATGCCATCGACGAGGGCCATCTGCTGCGCGACCGCATGGCCGCCGACCCCGCGGATATGGCCGATCTCATCGCCTCGATCCGCGAACGCGGCCAGCAGGCCCCGATCGAGGTGGTGGCGCTGGAGGGCGGGCGCTTCGGGCTGATCGCGGGCTGGCGGCGGCTGCGGGCGCTGCGCATGCTGCTGGCCGAAACGGGGGATCCGCGCTTCGGCACGGTGCTGGCGCTGCTGCGCCGCCCCGCGAGCGCGGCTGAGGCCTATCGCGCCATGGTCGAGGAAAACGAGATCCGCGCGGGGATTTCCTATTATGAGCGCGCCCGTATCGCGGCTCGTGCCGCCCAGGCCGGGGTGCATCCGACCCCCCGCGCCGCCATCGCCGCGCTGTTCGCCGCAGCCCCCCGCGCGCGGCGGTCGAAAATCGCGAGCTTTCTGGTGCTGCATGAGGCGCTGGACGACCGCCTGCGCTTTGCCAGTGCCATCCCCGAACGGCTGGGCCTGGCCCTCTCGCGCGCGCTGGAGCGTGAGCCCGGGCTGCGCACACGGCTGCGCGAGCGCTTGCGGAAATCTGCGCCCGAGACGGCAGCCACGGAACTGGCCCTGCTGGAACGCGCGCTCGACCATGTCGAAAGCACCGCTGCGGAAACTGCCCAGGCCCCGGAGAGCACCCCCAAACCCGGCAGCCCGGGTCCTGCTGACCCGCCCTCGCCAGAGCCACCCTCGTCAAAAAAGAACCACCGCGAGGAAATTCGCCCCGGCCTCTGGCTGGAAACCGAGAGCGGTTCCTCCCGCGCGCGGCTCACGCTCTCGGGCGCGGGTGTCGATGATGCCTTGCGTGACCGGCTTGTGGCCTGGCTGCGGGGGCAGGGTAGCTGATCTTCTGTAGAGATGTGGGTGGTATCGATGAGGGGATCACGCAAACCGTTCGCAGCTTTACAGACCGCTATGAAACGCAGTTTTCCTGCGCGCGTTTCGCTTTTGTCTGAGAGTGACCTTTCCTGCAAGGGGGAGCTGCCCAGGGCGCAGCCTGGAGGGGCGTCAGTAATTCACGAATTCGGTGTGCTTTCGGCCCTCATGGTCTTCATAGCGGATTGCGACCACCGGCCTGTGCCCAAACGAAAGTGCACCACCGGGCCAGTTCTCGTAATGCGAGACGCGCCATTGCGAGCAGCTATTATCGGTCTCTCGCGCACACACGCGGATCGGCACGCGCTGGATACGATCTGACTCTGCCAGCCATTCCGGCCCATGGCGCAAGCTCGCGCTGATCCAGCGATGGCTGCCATCCTCAAGATAGACGCCCCTCTGCGTGTGATCGCGCCAGGACCCCGGCGGATCGTCACGGCTCATCGGTGGGAATGTGCGGATATGATAGATCTCGATCGCATCGCGAACCCCCCGCACCTCATCGGTCAGCCCGTCCGGGCCGAGACGGATCTCGGGGCTGCCCGGCGCGGGCACAAAGCCTGCGGGTAGCCCCATCGGGCAGTTCCAAAGCTGCAGAGGCGTAGAGACCGGCCAGGGGGTGATGCGCCGGATCATCGTGACCTTGGCGGCTGTGCATTCCGCACTCAGAGGAAACCCGCCCGCGAGGCAGAGAAGGATTGCACAATCGATCGGATAGGCCTGCGCCCTGGGCGCCGGTGCCAGCCATACACTGCAGGCGAGCAACGCCGCAGCGGCATGAGATTTCAACATGGGGAGGGTCCCTTGTGGGCGGATTGTCGGAGAGACGTATGCGGGATCGCGACGTCGGGGCTTGTCGAGGACACGGGCATCATGGCGGCATGCGACGCAATGCCTCCAGCAACGCGCCATATTGCGCTGTGACCTCAGCTGCCTCGCGCCAAGCGCGGTCGCGCTCCGCATCGATGCATTGGAAATAAGCGGTCACCTCGATCAGATACTGTTCGAACTCCTCCCGCAGCATCTCTGCGAATTCTCGCACGAGCTCTGCATCGCTCGGCAACTCTGGCGGGTTGAGCGGGACACAGAACCCGGCATAACTTTGAGCATCGATCGCAACTGCAGACGCGCTAAACAGTCCGAATGCGAGCGCCGCGGTAAGCATTGTTCGACGCGCTCCAGATTGCCTTGGTGACAGATATCGCGTGTCTTGCCGCGCGACAAACAAGGTGAGAATCCAGCGTCAATCAGGATGAGAACGCGGGGGTGGGGCCTCGCAGGGAGGGCGTAGCCCGACTGGAGAGGCCCCACCCCCGCGTT
>PUOA01000217.1 GCA_003551925.1 Paracoccaceae bacterium | reverse complement strand
GGGGTGTCGGTTGCGCGGGGGTGGGGCGCGGGCGGTGTTGCGGTGTGGGGACGGGGATGGGCGGTTCGGTGGGGGGCGTGGTCTCGACCGGAATGTGGGCCGGGCCTGGCGGCATCGGACGTCGGCGGGCGGTGTGCAGGGGGCGATCAGGATGTGTCTTCGCAAGGCCGGAGCGGGTGTTTTCCGGAGCGCAGTGCCGGCCTTCTGCGGGCGCGGGTCGGGCAGGTTTCATCCTGTCCGGCCCGCGCCGGAGCGCGGAGCTTGCCACGGACGTGCCGGGCAAGCGAAGGGCGCAGACGCGGGGCTTGTCGGGCGTCAGCCGCCCGAGCAGTGGGCGCCGCCCGGGGCCTCGCCCGAGCCAAGCGCGATCGCTGGTGGCGCGGTGAAGAGATCCACCGGCGGGGTTCGGGTCGCGTCGAGCACGAGCAGCGCGGCGAGCGCTGCCAGCGCGATCAGCGCGACGACGGGGCGCGAGGGGCGGGCCGGCACGCTCATGCCGGCACCCGTTCGGCGGCCGGGCCGGCAGGGCGCAGCAGGACGGGCCGCAGCCGAACCCCCAGATACGAGCCGCCGAACGCCGCGACGAGCCACACCCAGCCGTGGAGCGACCCGGTCGAGATGCCGCTGAAGAATGCGCCCACATTGCAGCCGAAGGCGAGCCGTGCACTGTAGCCCAGCACCAGTGCCGCTCCCATGATCGCGGCCCAGCTGGCAAGGGTGAGCCGTGCCGTCTGCGCTCCTGGCGCGGCTTTCCAGCGCATGGCGATGAAGGCGCCGACCAGCAGTCCGATATTGGTCAGCGAGGTCACGTCGGTGAGGATCGAGGCCGACAGCCGCTCGGCATTGGCGGGCGCGGCCCAGAAGGCGGTTGCGGCCAGATCGGCGCCGCCGGCCTCGGCCAGCTTCGCCCCCCACAGGCCCAGCCCGTAGACGATGCCCCAGGGCTGCCCGGCGATCACCAGATTGCCCAGTGCCAGCGCCGCGATCAACGCCGCCGCGATCCACAGCCGGCGCGGTGGCAGCCGCTTGCCGGGCGCCGCGCGCCACGCCACCAGTGCCGCCAGCGCCGCCAGCGCGGCGAGTGTCATCCACAGCCCGCCCGACGCGCCGAATGCGCCTTGCAGCGTGATCACCGGCAGCGTGCCCAGCGCTGTCCACCAGTCAAGATGCAGCGTGCCCGCGAAGCTGCCGCCGATGAAGCCCGCAAGCGCCACCAGCCCGACGAGGTTGCCGCTTCCGGCGTTGACCAGCGTTCCCGACCCGCAGCCCATCACCAGCTGCATGGCCAGCCCGAAGACGAAGGCGCCGCCGATCATCGCCAGCCCGACCGGTGCGTGGGCGCCGAACACCTCGCCCGGCGCGGCGGCGAGCAGCGGGAACGCCACCGCCGCGGTCAGCGCGATCGCCAGAAACTGCGCGATCAGCCCGCGCCCGTCGCGGTCGGTGACGATCATCCGCCACGGCCCCGCGAAGCCGAAGCGCAGCCCTTCGAGCACGAGCCCGAAGCCCAGTCCGAGCAGGACCAGAAGCCCGGCGCGCGGGCCGGCGACGACGAAAGCGCAAAGCGCGAGCCCAAGCGCGAGGGCGACGAGCCCGAGGCGTGTCCAGATCATGCGCGGCGTCTCCTGTTGTCGGAACGGGGCGACGCGCCGCGGCGGGCGGCGCGTCGCCGGGTGGTTGGTCGGCCGCGGCTCAGAACAGCCCCGACACCCAGTTGCGGGCCGAATGCCACAGATAGGCGATCCGCGACGGCTCGTTGTCCAGCAGTCCGCCCGAGGCCCCGAATTCGGCCATGCTTTCGGGGTAGAGCCGGGTGTTGTCGATGCCGGCCAGTTCGCTCAGCGCGAACCAGTTGATCGCCGCCCAGTGGCCGGTGTTGCAGAAGGACACGGTCAGCGGCGCGTCGGTCAGTCCGGCATCGGCGGCGACCGCGCGCGCGGCGTCGGCGTCGATCATGCGCGCATCGTTCATGAACTCGGCAAACGTCACGTTCTCGGCGCCGCGGATGGTGCCGGGCCGCGCGATGGACCATTGGACTCCGTCGAAGAACCCGCGCGGGCGGCTGTCGATGATGCGCGCCTCGCCGGTGTCGATCATGGCGATGACCTCGTCGGTGCTCACGCGCCAGTCGTCGGACCACTCGGCGGCGAATTCGACCGGAGTGATCTCGGCCGGGGTGTCGGTGGTGGGCAGGCCGGCCGCGTCCCAGGCCGCGAACCCGCCGTTCAGCAGCGCGAGGTCCTGCACGCCGAGCGATTGCAGCGTCCAGTAGACGCGCGCCGCCGCCCCCATGTCCGAGGCGTTCGCGCCTCCATGCACCACCACCACAGGTGTGTCGGCGTCGATGCCCAGCGCGCCCGCGGTGGCGGCGAAATCGCTCGGGTCGCGCAGCGCGCCGGGGTTGTCCGACGGCCCGCGCCAGTCGGCATAGGGTGAGAAGGTGGCGCCCGGGATCAGCTGGTCGGCAGCGCCTGTGACATGGATCACGCGCACATCGTCCTGCACCTCGAGGATCGCGGAGAGTTCAGCGGGTTCAAGCAGCGGCGACCAGCCCTCGGGGGTGGCGAGTGCTGCGGCGGGCAGGGTCAGGGCGATCACGCTGGCGGCGGTCTTGCGAAGCATTTCGGGTCTCCTTCTAGCGGGGCGCGCGGGCTGCGCGGCTCTCGATTGCGTGGCAGGTAGACGGCGGCGCCGGGCCGGGCAAGCGTTGTGCCGTGCCCCGCATGTCGGTGCGTCGGACCCGCGTTCGTGCTGCGGCGGGCTGGCCCGGAACGTTGTCTGTGCTGGCGCGATATCAGGGAAGAATGCCAGATATCGCGCAGTTTTCCGGGAAGTGCGCCTTATTTGATGCCGCCTCACGCGCTGAGCGCGAAACATTGTTCTGCATTGCGGGGTGTCACGCAGCGACTCGCCTCCGCCGCGGTGCCGTGACAAACTCGTGCGCAGCCGATTCGGATGCGAGGGCGCGCCATGACACCGACCGCTGCCAACCCGCCGGGCGCGGAGCCCTCGGCTGCGCTGTTGGCGGGCATGCCGCTGCGCGCCGGGGCGCTGATCGTCACGCTTTACGGCGATGTGATCGCCCCGCGCGGGGGTGAGGCCTGGATTGGCTCGGTGATCGAGATCGGCGCGGCGCTGGGGTTGAGCGAAACGCTGGTGCGCACCGCCGTGTCGCGGCTGGTCGCTGCCGGGCAGCTGGAGGGCGAGCGGCGCGGACGGCGCAGCTTCTACCGGCTCAGCGCGGCGGCGCAGGCCGAATATGCCGCCGCGGCCGCAGTGATCTACGCCGCCCCTGCGCCGTGCGGCTGGCGCTTCGTCTGGACCGATGGGCCGGTGCCGCCGGGGCACGCGCCGGTGGCGCCGGGGCTGAGCGCGGGGCCGGACCGCGGTCCGATCCCCGCAGGCGCCGTGTTCCGCGCCGAGGCTGCGGGCGACGCCACGGCGTTGCGGGAATTTGCGGCCCGCCACTGGGATCTGGCGGCGCTTTCCGCAGCCTATGACGGGATGCTTGCCGCCACCGAGCCGCTGGCGGCACAGTCCCACCTGTCCGGTGCCGAGGCATTGCGTGCGCGCCTGCTGCTGGTGCACCGTTTCCGACACGTCGTGCTGCGCGATCCGCACTTGCCCGAGGCTGCACTGCCCGTCGACTGGCCGGGGCGGGCGGCGCGCGCGGCGTTCGCGCGTGCCTATCTGCAACTGTCGCGGGCCGCCGACCCCCATGTCGGTGCGGTGTGCGCGGGGCCTGAAGGCCGGCTTCCCGCGCAGACACGGGCGACCGACGCGCGGCTGTCGGGGCTGGCTGCGCACCTGGCCGGATGAAACATCACAGAAAGATGTTCTTTCAAAGTTGAAGTGTGATGTTTGATGCTGTATACCTCCCCCGAGGCTATTGGGGGGAGTCATGGCTCACGCCTTTCTCTGCGACGGGGTGCGCACGCCCATCGGGCGCTACGCGGGTGCGCTGTCAGCGGTGCGCGCCGATGATCTGGGGGCGCTGCCCATTGCCGCGTTGATGGCGCGGAATGCAGGCGTTGACTGGGCTGCGGTCGAGGACGTGATCTATGGCTGCGCCAACCAGGCGGGCGAGGACAACCGCAATGTCGCGCGCATGGCCGCGCTGCTGGCGGGCCTGCCCGACACCGTGCCGGGAACCACGGTCAACCGGCTGTGCGGCTCGGGGCTGGACGCGGTGGGCATGGCGGCGCGCGCGATCCGGGCGGGCGACGCCGAGTTGATGCTTGCGGGCGGGGTCGAAAGCATGAGCCGCGCGCCTTTCGTCATGCCCAAGGCGGAAAGCGCCTTCAGCCGCGCCAATGCCGTCTACGACACCACCATCGGCTGGCGCTTCGTGAACCCGAAGCTCGACGCCGCGCATGGCACGCATTCGATGCCCCAGACCGCCGACAACGTGGCCGCGGACTACAATATATCGCGCGCCGATCAGGACGCCTTCGCGCTGCGCTCGCAGCAGCGCTGGGCGGCGGCGCAGGCGGCGGGGGTGTTCGCCGACGAGGTCATCCCCGTCACCATCCCGCGCCGCAAGGGCGACCCGCTGGTGGTGGACACCGACGAACACCCGCGCCCCGAGACCACGGCCGAGCGGCTGGCGGGGTTGCGCGGCGTCAATGGCCCCGATCTGACCGTCACCGCCGGCAATGCAAGCGGTGTGAATGACGGCGCCGCCGCGCTGATCGTCGCATCCGAAGCCGCCGCCGCGCGCCACGGGCTGACCCCGCGCGCCCGCGTGGTGGCGATGGCCGCCGCGGGCGTGCCGCCGCGCGTGATGGGGGTGGGGCCGGTGCCCGCCGTGCGCCGCGTGCTCGAACGCAGCGGGCTCACGCTTGCCGACATGGATCTGATCGAACTGAACGAAGCCTTCGCCGCGCAGGCGCTTGCGGTGCTGCGCGCGCTTGGCCTGCCCGAGGATGCGCCCCATATCAATCCCAATGGCGGCGCCATCGCGCTGGGCCACCCGCTGGGGATGTCCGGCGCGCGGCTTGCCGCGACGGCGATGTGGCACCTGCAGCGCTCGGGCGGCCGCTATGCGCTGTGCACCATGTGCGTCGGGGTCGGGCAGGGAATTGCCCTGATCCTGGAACGCGTCTGACAGAGGAGACCTGCGATGTATGCCCAGATGGTGAAATCCGAAGGGATGAAATCCCTTGACGAGATGTCGCCCGAGGAGCGCGCCTTTCAGGAGCGCATCGACCGCGGCGAGAAGATCGAGCCGCGCGACTGGATGCCCGAGGGCTATCGCAAGACGCTGATCCGCCAGATCGGCCAGCACGCGCATTCGGAAATCGTCGGCCAGCTCCCCGAGGGCAACTGGATCACCCGCGCGCCCACGCTGGAGCGCAAGGCGATCCTGCTGGCCAAGGTGCAGGACGAGGCCGGACACGGGCTCTACCTCTATTGCGCTGCCGAGACGCTGGGCGTCAGCCGCGACGAGCTGCTGGAGAAGCTGCACAGCGGCAAGATGAAGTATTCGTCGATCTTCAACTATCCGACGCTGACCTGGGCCGACATGGGCGCGGTGGGCTGGCTGGTCGATGGCGCGGCGATCATGAACCAGGTGCCGCTGCAGCGCACCAGCTACGGCCCCTATTCGCGCGCCATGATCCGCATCTGCAAGGAAGAGAGCTTTCACCAGCGGCAGGGCTATCACATCATGATGAAGCTCGCCCGCGGGACCGAGGCGCAGAAGCGCATGGCGCAGGATGCGCTGAACCGCTTCTGGTATCCGTCGCTGATGATGTTCGGCCCGTCGGACAAGGACTCGGTGCATTCCGCGCAGTCGATGGCGTGGAAGATCAAGATGAACACCAATGACGAGCTGCGGCAGAAATTCGTCGACCAGACCGTGCCGCAGGCCGAATATCTGGGGCTGACCGTCCCCGACGAGGGACTGCGCTGGAATGACGAAAAAGGCGGCTACGACTTCACCGAGCCCGACTGGTCCGAGTTCTTCGAGGTCATCAAGGGCAACGGGCCGTGCAACAAGGAGCGCCTCGGCGCGCGGGTGCAGGCCTGGGAGGGCGGCGCCTGGGTCCGCGACGGGCTGATGGCGCATGCGAAGAAGCACGCGGCGGCGAAACTCGCCGCGGAGTGATCCGCGCGCGCAGGGGAGGATGGCGATGTCACGGGAATGGCCGCTCTGGGAGGTGTTCATCCGGGGTCAGCACGGGCTGAACCACCGGCATGTGGGCTCGCTCCACGCGCCCGACGCCGAAATGGCGATCAAGCACGCGCGCGATGTCTACACGCGCCGCAACGAGGGGGTGAGCATCTGGGTCGTGCCCTCGGCCGCGATCAGCGCCTCGCGGCCTTCGGAAAAGGGGCCGCTGTTCGAACCGGCCGAGTCCAAGATCTACCGCCATCCGACCTTCTATGACATTCCCGATGACATAGGGCACATGTGATGCCATCGCTTCCTGACATGATGACCAAGCTCGACCCCTCCGGCGCGGCGGGCGGGTCGGCCAGCGCGGCCCCCGCGCCGGCAGATGCGCTGTTCGAGGCGCTGCTGCGGCTGGGCGACAGCACGCTGATCCTTGGGCACCGGGTCTCCGAATGGTGCGGCCATGCGCCGGTGCTGGAAGAGGACATCGCGCTTGCCAACACCGCGCTCGACCTGATCGGGCAGACGCAGCTGTGGCTGGGCCTCGCGGCCGAGGTCGAAGGCGCGGGCCGCAGCGCCGATGATCTGGCCTATCTGCGCGACGCGTGGGATTTCCGCAACCTGCTGCTGGTCGAACGCCCCAACGGCGATTTCGGCGCGACGCTGATGCGGCAGTTCCTGTTCGACGCCTGGCACCAGCCGATGCTGAAGGGGCTGGAGGGATCGTCCGACCCGCGCGTGGCCGAGATCGCGGCCAAGGCGGGGCGCGAGGTGGCCTATCACCTCGACCGGTCTGCCGATCTGGTGATCCGGCTCGGCGACGGGACCGACGAAAGCCATCGCCGGATGCAGGCCGCGCTCGATGACCTGTGGCCCTATACCGGCGAGATGCTGACCCCCGACGCCACCGATGCGGCGATGGCCGAGGCCGGCGTGATGCCCGACCTGACCGCCATCGCGCGCGACTGGCACGCGCTGGTGGGTGACGTTCTGGCGCAGGCGACGCTCGCGCGCCCCGACGGCAGCTACATGCACAAGGGCGGCAAGCAGGGCACGCATACCGAGCATCTGGGCTATATCCTGGCCGAGATGCAGTTCCTGCAGCGCGCCTATCCCGGCGCCGAGTGGTGAGCGCGATGGCCGTCACCGAGCTTCCCCCCGTGGCGCAGGTCTGGGACTGGCTGGCCGAGGTGCCGGACCCTGAAATCCCGGTGATCTCGGTGGTGGATCTCGGCATCATCCGCGATGTGGCGCATGAGGGCGACACGCTGGTGGTGCGCGTGACGCCGACCTATTCGGGCTGCCCCGCCACGGCGGTGATCACCTTCGAGATCGAGGCCAAGCTGCGCGAGAAGGGGGTCGCGGCGCTGCGCATCGACCGCCAGCTCTCGCCGCCCTGGACCACCGACTGGCTGAGCGCCGAAGGCCGCGAGAAGCTGCGCGCCTATGGCATCGCGCCGCCCGTGGACGGCACCGCCACCGGCGCGCCCGTCGCGGGCCGGATCGCGCGGCTGGGCGGGCAGCCGCAGGCGATCGCGTGCCCGCATTGCGGAGCGTCGGACACGCGGCGGGTGAGCCAGTTCGGCTCGACCCCGTGCAAGGCGGCGTATCAGTGCAACGCCTGTCTGGAACCCTTCGACTATTTCAAGTGTATCTGAGGCACGCTGATGGCCCGTTTCCTGCCGCTTGAGGTCACCGAGGTGCGCCGCGACACGCGCGACGCGGTGGTCGTCACCCTGCGCCCGCGCGCGCAGGACGCCGAGCGCTTCGCCTTCGTGCAGGGGCAATACCTGACCTTCCGCCGCGCCTTCGACGGCGAGGAATTGCGCCGGTCCTATTCGATCTGCGCGGGGCTCGACGATGGCGCGCTCCGCGTCGGCATCAAGCGCGTCGATGGCGGGGCGTTCTCGACCTGGGCGAAC
This sequence comes from Paracoccaceae bacterium, assembly GCA_003551925.1. GTDB lineage: Bacteria > Pseudomonadota > Alphaproteobacteria > Rhodobacterales > Rhodobacteraceae > Rhabdonatronobacter. The sequence continues at coordinate 3,838 of PUOA01000217.1, read as the reverse complement.
GACAACCTCGCCCCCGGCGACGTGCTGGAAGCGATGCCGCCCATGGGCAACTTCCACCACCCGCTCGACCCCGGCGCGGCGCGCCATTACCTGGGCTTCGCGGGCGGATCGGGGATCACGCCGGTGCTGTCGATCATCCGCACCGTGCTCGCGCGCGAGCCGCGCGCGCGCTTCACGCTGGTCTATGCCAACCGCCAGATCAGTTCGATCATGTTCCGCGAGGAGCTGGAGGATCTGAAGAACGAGCATCTCGGCCGGCTGTCGGTGCTCCATGTGCTGGAGCAGGAGGCGCAGGAGATCGACCTGTTCACGGGCCGCGTGGACGCCGGGAAGATGCGCGCGCTGTTTGCGCATTGGGTGGACCCGCACTCGGTGGACATGGCGTTCATCTGCGGGCCCGAGCCGATGATGCTGACCATCGCCGAGGCGTTGCGCGATGCCGGGCTGAGCGACGCGCAGATCAAGTTCGAGCTTTTCGCCTCGAACCAGCCGGGCCGGGCCAAGGCCCCGCCCAGCGCGCGCGACGCCGCCAGGGCGGGCGAGGCCTGCACGGCGGTCATCACGCTCGATGGCGCCACGCGGCGGATCGAGATGCCGAAAACCGGGCAAAGCGTGCTCGACGCCGCGCTGGAGGCCAACCTTGATGCGCCCTATGCCTGCAAGGCGGGGGTGTGTTCGACCTGCCGCGCGCGGGTGATCGAAGGCGAGGCCGAAATGGCGGTGAACCACGCGCTCGAAGATTACGAGGTCCGGCAGGGCTATGTGCTGACCTGCCAATGCACCCCGCTGAGCGATACTCTGGTGATCAGCTATGACGAATGAGCCCGCCGCCGGCGCCATGCCGATCGACGACTATCTGGCACAGGGCGGGGTGCTGACCGCGCCGGGCAACGCGCCGCCGCGCTACCGCGCCGAAGCGTTGCGCCTGATGGCCAGCTTCGTGGACAGCGAGCTTGCGGCCTCGGCCGGGTTCGCCGATGTCATCAACCATGCGCCGGGCATCAAGAGCCGGATCGCCGCGGCGCGCATCGTGCTGGAAAAGGCCGACCACGCCGAGCGCGTGCTGGCCGTCATGCAGGAGTTCGGCGCCGACACCGGGCGATACGAAGGCGTGCACGCCTGGGCCGCGCGGCTGCCGCGCGACACCGACCCGGGCCATGCGCGCCGTGATGGCGACATGCGGCTGTCGGTGTTCCATTACCCGTTGCAGGGCTGGGTCGACGCGGTGGTGATGAACGTGCTGCAGGGCCACGCGGCGGTGGTGCAGATCACCGAGATGACGCGCGTCTCCTACCAGCCGCTGGCCGAGGCGTTCCGCGCCATCCTGCCCGTAGAGACCCGCCACGCCGAGCTTGGCCGCGAGGGGCTGGCGCAGATCGCCGCCACCGAGGACGGCGCCGCGCAGGCGCGCGCCGCGCTCGCCTACTGGCACCCGCGCGTGGCCGCGGGCTTCGGCCCGGACGCCAGCCCGCGCGTGGAGCTGCTGCGCCGCATGGGGCTGCGCCACCATGACAACGCCGCGCTGCGCGCCGAGTGGGCGCGCGCGGTGGCCGGAACGCTGGACGCGCTCGGGCTGAACTGACCACCACACGACCCAAGGGGAGAACGATCATGGCCGCCACCGCGCCGCGCCGTCTGGAAAGCCATGTCTGCGGGAAGTGGACGCCGGGGCAGGGGGCGGGCAAGCCGCTTCTGGACGCCGCCACCGGCGCGCCCGTGGCGACCATCGATTCGTCGGGGATCGATTTCGCCGCCGTGCTTGCGCATGGCCGCGCCGCCGGGCCCGCGCTGCGCGCGATGACCATCCATGAGCGTGCGCTGATGCTCAAGGCGCTGGGTCTGCGGCTGATGGAGCTGAAGGACGAATTCCACGCGCTGTCGCTTGCCACCGGCGCGACGCCGCGCGACGGCTGGATCGACATCGAGGGCGGGATCGGGACGCTTCTGAACTACGCCTCGCGCGGGCGGCGCGATCTGCCCAACACCCGCGTGCTGACCGAAGGCGCGGTCGAGCCGCTGTCGAAGGACGCGACCTTCTCGGCGCAGCATATCCTCGTCCCGCTCGAAGGGGTGGCGGTGCATATCAACGCGTTCAACTTCCCCTGCTGGGGGATGCTCGAAAAGCTGGCGCCGACGCTGCTGGCGGGGATGCCCGCGATCATCAAGCCCGCCTCGCAGACCGCGTATCTGACCGAACTGATGGTCCGGCGGATGCTGGAGACGAGGCTCCTGCCCGAGGGCGCGCTGCAACTGATCTGCGGCGGTGTGGGCGATCTGCTGGACCATGTGACGTGCCAGGATGTGGTGACCTTCACCGGCTCGGCGGCAACGGGGCTGAAGCTCAGGCAGCACCCGGCGATCGTCGAGAACGCGGTGCGCTTCACCATGGAGGCCGACAGTCTGAACGCCGCGATCCTTGGCCCCGATGCGGCGCACGGCACGCCCGAATTCGACCTGTTCACGCGCGAGGTGGTGGGCGAGATGACCGCCAAGGCCGGGCAGAAATGCACCGCCATCCGCCGCGTGATCGTCCCGCGCGCGCATCTGCACGCGGTCGCGGGCGCGCTGCGCGAGCGGCTGGCGGCGGTGACGCTGGGCCTGCCGGGCGACAAGGCCACGCGGATGGGCCCGCTCGCCAGCCTCGAGCAGCGCGCGGAGGTGCGCGGCGCGATCGAGGCGCTGCGCGCGGATGCCGACATGGTGGCCGGTGACCCGTTTGAGCTGCGTCTTGCCAGCGGCGACCCGGAGCGCGGCGGCTTCATGGCGCCGGTGCTGCTGGCCTGCGACAATCCGCTGGCGGCCCGCGCGGTGCACGAGGTCGAAGCCTTCGGCCCCGTCGCCACGCTGATGCCCTATGACGATCTGGACGAGGCCGTGGCGCTGGCGCGCGCGGGGCGCGGCTCGCTGGTCTCGTCGCTGTTCACCGATGACGCGGCGGTGGCCGAGCGCGTGGTGCTGGGCATGGCGCCGTTTCATGGCCGGGTGATGCTGGGCAACCGCGACAGCGCGAAATCCTCGACCGGGCATGGCTCGCCGCTGCCGATGCTGGTGCATGGCGGCCCGGGCCGCGCCGGCGGCGGCGAGGAACTGGGCGGCATCCGCGCCGTCAAGCACTACATGCAGCGCGTGGCGGTGCAGGGCGCGCCGAAGCTGCTGGCCGCCGTCACCGGCCGCTGGGCCGAGGGCGCGCCCGCCACCACCGGCCGCCACCCGTTCCGCAAGCCGCTGTCCGAATTGCGCGTGGGCGACCAGCTGGTCACCGACACCCGGCAGGTCACGCTGGAGGATGTCGAGCACTTCGCGCGCTTCACCGGCGACACCTTCTACGCCCACATGGACGAGGCCGCCGCCCGCGCCAACCCGTTCTTCGAGGGCCGCGTCGCGCATGGCTACCTGATCGTGTCCTTCGCCGCCGGGCTGTTCGTGCAGCCAGACCCCGGCCCGGTGCTGGCCAATTACGGCATCGACAATCTGCGCTTTCTCACGCCGGTGAACATCGGCGACACGCTGGGCGTGCGGCTGACCTGCAAGGAGATCAACCCCCGCGCCGATGCCGAGTATGGCGAGGTCCGTTGGGATTGCCGCGTCAGCAACCAGCACGACGCGGTGGTGGCGCAATACGACGTGCTGACCATGGTCGCGAAGGAGTGGCCCGCACCCGGGTAGCGGTGGCCGCGCCGCGTCAGGACCGATGCACCGCGCCGCGTCAGGACCGATGCACCGCGCCGCGGCGGTCCGGGTCGTGCGTCGACGCCGGGGTGCCATGCAGCGGCCACCGGCCGAGGCTTCCCACGCCGCACGCCCCCCCCCCGTGCCGCACGCCCCCCCCCGTGCCGCT
>PUOA01000305.1 GCA_003551925.1 Paracoccaceae bacterium | reverse complement strand
GCGCGGCCTGCGCCCCGGCGGCGCGCAGATCGGGGCGGAACCCTTGCGCGCGCGCATGCGACTTCGCCCGCCCTGCCCCCGTCGCCGACAGCGCGAGCCGGTGATAGAGCCGCTCGCAATCCCATTCCGACAGCGCCAGCGCCGGGTCGCTGGCGTCGCCCACCTGCTTGAGCAGCCCCGCCAGCGTCAGCGCCGGGCGCGGCAGCGCGTGCCCGGCGGCAAGGATCGCTTCGTTCACCACCGCGTCGGCGGCGATCTGCCAGAGCTCGGGGTCGAACCGGTCGCCGAGCCGCAGCGCCATGTCGGCCATCCGCGCCGAATGCTGCAGGCTCGCGTGCAGGATGTGGTGCCCCGCCAGCCCGACGCGTTCATGCGGCGCAAGCGCGCTGAAGCCGGGGCCGTAGCGGATTTCGGTGCCCGCGGTCTCGGCAGGCGGGACAAGGGCGTCGTCGTCGCGGTGTGCGCACCACAGCGACAGCGCGGCGAGCGCCGGGTCGGCCTCGGTCAGCGCCTGCAACGTCGCCGACGCACGGGCCGAGTGCCGCGCCGGCGCGGTCATTCCAGCCCCAGCCGGGCGCGTTCGGCGGCATAGGCGGCATAGGCGGGCGAGTCGACGAAGGCGTCTTCCCAGCCATTCTCCAGCGCCTTGCGGATCAACAGCTCGAACCCGTGCGAGGCGAGCTCGGCCAGCGGCATCGCGTCGAACGGAGCGCCGCGCGTCTCGCCCAGCTCGCGGAGCCCGGCCATGATCTCGATGATGGCCGGCAGGCGCGCGGCGTCGGCGCGGGTGACGAGCGCATAGACCAGCGCCGAGAGCCCGTGCATCGAGGCAGGATAGAGACTGGTGCGCTCGCGGGCGGACGCTTCGAGCATCGCGTCAAGCTGCACCGTCGCCGCGATCTCGTCGGCGATCAGCAGGAATTCGGCCGCCACCGCCTCGCCCAGCACCCCGGCGATGGCGAGGTTGCGCAGCCGGCGGTCGCCGATTGCGCCCATCAGCGCCGAGACCCGCGCCCAGGACCGCGGCGTGGCGGCGATGACCTCGCCGCGGCGCAGCGCCTCCTCGAGCGTATCCAGCCGGTCGGGGCGGGTGCGGATGAAGCCGATCACCGCCGGGTCCAGCCCCTGCGGCACCGCATAACCCGCGAGCCAGTCATCGGCCTCGGCGGTCAGTTGCAGATGCACCAGCCGGTCGCTGAGCGCGGTCCCCATCTCATAGGCGATCGCGCCATCCTCGACCGTGTTGCCGGCAGCGACCACGAAGCAGCTCTGCGGCAGCCGGTGCGGGCCCACGCGGCGTTCCTGCAAGAGACCATACACGGTCGGTTGCAACTGCGGCGCGGCGGCGGTCAGCTCGTCCAGGAACAGCACCGACGGGCGCTCGGGGTCGTCGGGCAGATCCTCGGGGCGGAACCAGACGGTGCGCTGGCGCTCCATGTCGAAGAACGGCAACCCGCGCAGGTCCTGCGGCTCGATTGTGGTCAGGCGCAGGTCAAAGAGCCGCGCACCGATCCGCCCGGCGAGCGTCTGCACGATCTCGGTCTTGCCGATGCCGGGGCGGCCATGCAGCATCCAGCTGGCGGTGAGCGTGCCTGCAGCCTGCGCCTGCCAGCCCGTTTCCAGCAGCTTCAGCGCCTGTCCGGCGGGGATCGGGGGGGCGTTGATCATGGCGGCTCCGCGGCGATGTATCACTTTCCGATCTGTTCCGCGCGCCCGCCAGGGCAAGTCCTTGCCCCATGTCCCCGCCCGGGCCTGCGCCCCGGTCGCGCCGCGGCGGGGCGGGTGGGTGGGCGCCGCGGCGCGACCGGGGGGCAGGCCCGGGCAGCGTGTCAGACGAGGCGCGAGGTCTCCACCGCGGCGCGGATGAAGTCGGCGAACAGCGGGTGCGGCGCGAAGGGTTTGGATTTCAGCTCGGGGTGGAACTGCACGCCGATGAACCATGGATGCCCCGCGTGCTCGACGATCTCGGGCAGCCGCCCATCGGGGGACATGCCCGAGAACCGCAGGCCCGCCTCCTCGAGCTTCTCGCGAAACGCGATGTCGACCTCGTAGCGGTGGCGGTGGCGTTCCTCGATCTTCGTGCCGCCATAGACCTCGGCCGCGCGCGAACCGTCGGCGAGCGTCGCCGAATACGCGCCCAGCCGCATGGTGCCGCCCTTGTCGTCGCCGGGGCGGCGTTCGACGCGGTGATTGCCCTGGACCCACTCCTTCAGGTGATACACCACCGGGGTGAACCGCTTCGCGCCGGCCTCGTGGTCGAACTCCTCGGAACCGGCATCGGGCAGGCCCGCCAGGTTGCGCGCGGCCTCGACCACCGCCATCTGCATCCCGAGGCAAATACCCAGATACGGGATCTTGCGCTCGCGCGCCCAGGCGGCAGCGCGGATCTTGCCTTCGGTGCCGCGCTCGCCGAAGCCGCCCGGCACAAGAATCGCGTGGATGCCCTGAAGATACGGCGCGGGGTCCTCGCGCTCGAAGATCTCGGCATCGATCCACTCCACATGGACGCCGACGCGGTTGGCCATGCCGCCATGCGTCAGCGCCTCCTTGATCGACTTGTAGGCGTCTTCGAGCTGCGTGTACTTGCCGATGATGGCCACGCGGACCTGCCCTTCGGCGTTCTCGAGCCGGTCCATCACGTCTTCCCAGCGGCGCATGTCGGGGCGCGGCGCGGGAGCGATGCCGAAGGCGTCCAGCACCGCCTGATCCAGCCCGACCTTGTGATAGGCCAGCGGCGCCTCGTAGATCGAGCGCAGGTCGTAGGCGGGGATCACCGCCTCGGGGCGCACGTTGCAGAACAGCGCGATCTTGGCGCGCTCCTTGTCGGGGATCGGCTGTTCGGACCGGCACACCAGCACGTCGGGCGCGATGCCGATGGCGCGCAGTTCCTTGACCGAATGCTGCGTGGGCTTGGTCTTCAGCTCGCCGCTGGCGGCAAGCCAGGGCAGCAGCGTCAGATGCATGAAGATACACTGCCCGCGCGGGCGCTCATGCGCGAACTGGCGGATCGCCTCGAAGAACGGCAGACCCTCGATATCGCCGACGGTGCCGCCGATCTCGCACAGCATGAAATCCGTCTCACCGTCACCCACGGACAGGAAGTCCTTGATTTCATTGGTGACATGCGGGATCACCTGGATCGTCTTGCCCAGATAGTCGCCGCGGCGCTCCTTCTCGAGCACGTTCATGTAGATGCGGCCCGAGCTGATCGAATCGGTGCGCCGCGCGGGGACACCGGTAAAGCGCTCGTAATGGCCGAGGTCCAGGTCGGTCTCGGCGCCGTCATCGGTGACGAACACCTCGCCGTGTTCGAACGGCGACATGGTGCCGGGGTCGACGTTCAGATACGGGTCCAGCTTGCGCAACCGCACGGTGAAGCCGCGCGCCTGCAACAACGCCCCCAGCGCGGCCGAGGCCAGCCCCTTGCCCAGCGAGGACACCACACCCCCGGTGATGAACACATACCGCGCCATGTTCTGGAACCTCCCCGTGACGTGTCTGGGCCTGCCGCGTGCCACGGGACCCGAGGCATAGGCCAATCGCTCCCGCAGCGCAAGCCGACCCCGGCCGCCCCACGCTCAGCGGTTGCGTGTGGTGATGATGTCGCTCAGTCGGCGCGCGGCGGCGTCAGCGGCGCATCGTCCGCGGGCGGCGGCAGCAGACCATCGGCATCGGGCAAGGATGGCTCGGCCGGGGTCGGCGCCGGCACCGTGGGCACACCAAGCCGGTCCAGCACCGAGGTCGTCGCGCTTTGCTGCGCCGCAATCACCGTCAGCGTCAGCGACGTGGCGATGAACGCGATCGCCAGCGCCCAGGTCATCTTGGCCAGCCCGGTCAGCGGCGGGCGGCTTGCCTGCGGACCACCGCCGCCCCCGATGCCCAGCCCGCCCCCTTCGGAGCGCTGCAGAAGCACCACGGCGATCAGCGCCAGCGCGAGCAGAAGATGAACGGTCAGGACGATGTTTTGCATGCAGCCAGGCTCGGGTTTGAGAACGTCGCCTACGTAGACCCTGCACGGCGACCCTGCAACCCCGTTTCCGGCCGGCCAGCCCCCGCACGGGCGCATCGCCGCTTTCCTTGGCTGCGGTTTTCCTGTATCCGCGCGGTCATCCGAGACGTGACGCCCTGACCCCGGCGTGATGCGATTGGGATGTGGGGTCGGCGGCAATGGGGCCGCCATTTGGACGGGAGGGCCGGGATACGCCCGGAAACGCTCCCATACAGGATGCAGACATGTTCGATATCACGACGAAATCGATCCAGTGGGGCCGTGAAACGCTGACACTGGAAACGGGCCGCGTTGCCCGCCAGGCCGATGGCTCGGTCATCGCCACGCTGGGCGACACCAGCGTCATGGCGAATGTCACCTTCGCCAAGCAGGCCAAGCCGGGGCAGGACTTCTTTCCGCTCACGGTGCATTATCAGGAACGCTACTACGCCGCCGGCAAGGTGCCGGGCGGCTTCTTCAAGCGCGAGGCGCGGCCGTCGGAAAAGGAAACGCTGACCTCGCGGCTGATCGACCGGCCGATCCGGCCGCTGTTCGTCGACGGCTTCAAGCACGAGGTGCTGGTGATCTGCACCGTGCTCAGCCATGATCTGGTGAACGAGCCCGACATCGTGGCGATGATCGCGGCCTCGGCGGCGCTGACGCTGTCGGGGGTGCCGTTCATGGGCCCGATCGCGGCGGCGCGCGTGGGCTATGCCAACGGCGAATACATCCTCAACCCCGACTGCGAGGACATGCACAAGCTGCGCGAGAATTCCGAGCAGCGGCTGGATCTGGTGGTCGCGGGCACGCGCGATGCGGTGATGATGGTCGAATCCGAGGCCTATGAGCTGTCGGAGGCCGAAATGCTGGGCGCGGTCAAGTTCGCGCATGACAGCTGCCAGCCGGTGATCGACCTGATCATCGAGCTCGCCGAAAGCGCCGCGAAGGAGCCTTTCGACTTCACGCCCCCGGACTACAGCGCGCTTTATGCCGCGGTGAAGGCCAAGGGCGAGCCGCTGATGCGCGCCGCCTTCGCGCTGAAGGACAAGCAGGAGCGCACCAACGCCATCGCCGCCGCGCGCGAGGCCGTGCGCGCTGCGCTGGGCGAGGACGAGCTTGCCGACGAGAACCTCGGCGCCGCGTTCAAGAAGCTCGAAGCCGAGATCCTGCGCGGCGACATCATCAACGGCGCGCCGCGCATCGACGGGCGCGACAGCACCACGATCCGGCCGATCGTTGCGGAAACCAGCGTGCTGCCGCGCACGCATGGCTCGGCGCTGTTCACCCGCGGCGAAACGCAGTCGCTGTGCGTGGCGACGCTCGGCACCGGCGATGACGAGCAGTTCATGGACGCGCTCACCGGCACATGGAAGGCCAACTTCCTGCTGCACTACAACTTCCCCCCCTATTCGGTGGGCGAGGTCGGCCGCTTCGGCCCTCCGGGACGGCGCGAGATCGGCCACGGCAAGCTTGCATGGCGCGCGTTGCAGGCGGTGTTGCCCGCGGCGACCGACTTTCCCTACACGATCCGCGTGGTCTCCGAGATCACCGAATCGAACGGGTCCAGCTCGATGGCCACGGTCTGCGGCGGGTCGCTGTCGATGATGGACGCGGGCGTGCCGCTCAAGGCGCCGGTGGCAGGCGTGGCGATGGGGCTGATCCTGGAATCCGACGGCCGCTTCGCGGTGCTGTCGGACATCCTGGGCGATGAGGACCACCTCGGCGACATGGACTTCAAGGTTGCGGGCACCGAAGCGGGCATCACCAGCCTGCAGATGGACATCAAGGTCGCCGGCATCACCTTCGAGATCATGGAACAGGCGCTGGCACAGGCCAGGGACGGGCGGATGCACATCCTGGGCGAGATGAACAAGGCGCTGTCCACCCCGGGCGGGTTCAGCCAGTATGCCCCCAAGATCGAGACCATGCAGATCCCCACCGACAAGATCCGCGACGTCATCGGAACGGGGGGCAAGATCATCCGCGAGATCGTCGAGGTCTCGGGCGCCAAGGTCGACATCAACGATGACGGCATGATCAAGATCGCCTCGAGCGATCAGGGCGCCATCGACAAGGCGCGCGACATGATCCACGGCATCGTCGCCGAGCCCGAGGTCGGCATGATCTACACCGGCACCGTGGTCAAGCTGGTCGATTTCGGCGCCTTCGTGAACTTCTTCGGCAAGCGCGACGGGCTGGTCCATGTCAGCCAGATCGAGAACCGGCGCCTCAACCACCCCTCGGACGTGCTGAAGGAGGGCCAGGAGGTCAAGGTCAAGCTTCTGGGCTTCGACGACCGCGGCAAGGTCCGGCTGGGCATGAAGATGGTCGACCAGGCCACCGGTCAGGAAATCCAGGCCGAAAAGGCCTGAGGCATCGGCGACGGAACGCGCAACGGCCCGGCGTCGTGCCGGGCCGTTTTCCATTGCACCCGCACAGTGCCACAAGGTCGCGTTGATCGCGGCACATGGGCTGATAATGTGGCCGCGCGCTGTGGTCGCGCGTCATCATGACGCCAGCCCGGGCCACGCCGACAGGGTCGGGCACAGCCCCGGCGATACAGGAGGACGACGATGAACAAGATGATGACGATCGGGGCCGCAGCCCTGCTGGTCGGGCCGATTGCCGCCACCGGCGCGCTGGCCGGAGACCCCGCAGCCGGCGAGGAGAACTTTCGCCAATGCGCCGCCTGCCACGGGATCGAAAGCCCCGATGGCGAGGTGATCGCGCAGGTGCGCCCCACCGGGGCGAACCTTTACGGTGTGATCGGCCGCGTGGCCGGCTCGTATGAGGGCTACACCCGGTTCTCGGCCAGCATGGTCGAGGCCGGCGAGCAAGGGTTGGTCTGGGATGAGGAGAACTTCCTCGCCTATCTGGAAAACCAGACCGGGTTCCTGCGCGATTTTCTGGGCGACAACCGTGCGCGCGGCAACATGAATCACCGCCTGCGCGGCAGCGGCGAGGATATCTTCGCCTATCTGGCGCAGTTCAGCCCGGTCGAGGAAAACCTCGACGACACCGCCGAGGACTGAGCCCGCCAGCACGCACCGGCGAAGGGGGCCGCACGGCCCCCTTTTTCATGCGACCCCGCTGGCCGCGTCCGTCGCACCGCCCCCCGCCGAAGCCGTGCCACGGCTTTGCGCGAACACCTCTGCCAGGATCGCCTCCAGCGCGCGGGCGTCGTCGTCGGTGAAGGCGTCGGGCTGGTCGCTGTCGATGTCGAGCACGCCCAGCAAGCGCCCTGCCCCGTCATGCACCGGCAGCACCAGCTCGGACCGGGTCGACGACGCGCAGGCGATATGGCCGGGGAACGCGTCGACATCGGGGACCAGTTGCACCTGCCCGCTGCGCGCCGCCGCACCGCACACCCCGCGCGAAAACGGGATCACCAGACAGCCATGCCCGCCCTGATAGGGGCCGATGCGCAACACGCCCGGCTCGGTCACGCGGTAGAAGCCGGTCCAGTCGAAGCGCGCGTCGCTGTGGTGGATCTCGCAGGCCAGCGTCGCCATCAGCGCGATCTCGTCATGCTCGCCATCGGTCAGCGCGCGCAGGCGGGCGGCAAGGGCGGGGTAGTCGGGCATCGTTGCGGGCCTCTCGATCGGGGTCAGTCACTCGGCAGCCCGCGCAGCACCTGCGGCAGCGCCTCGGGCAGGTCCTCGGCGATCAGCCCGGGGCCGAACCGGCGCGCGGCCTCGACATGCAGCCAGGCGGCGGTTTCGGCGGCGCGGAGCGGCTCCAGCCCCTGCGCCAGAAGCCCGCTGATCAGTCCCGCCAGCACATCGCCCGCCCCGGCGGTCGCCAGCCACGGCGCGGCGCGGTCATAGGCTGCAGCGCTGATCACCGGCGCCGCCTCCGGCGCGGCGATCACCGTGTCGGGGCCCTTGAGCAGCACCGTGCAGCCGAAGCGCGCCGCGGCCTCCTGCACCGCATCGAGCCGCCCGAAGGCCGGCCCGCGCGTGGCGGGTGCCGTCAGGCGCTCGGACAGATCGGGGCAGAGCCGGGCGAATTCGCCCATATGCGGGGTCAGCACGCAGCCCGGATGCAGCGCGGCGCGCAGGGATTCATCGCCGGCCAGCACGCTCAGCGCGTCGGCATCCAGCACCGTGGCGCGCTGCGCGGCAAGGGCCGCCGCCACCAACGCCGCCGCCCGCGCCCCCGTCCCCAGCCCGGGGCCGAGGCAGAGCGCGTTCAGCCGCGGGTCCACCAGCACGCCGCGCAACGCGTCCCCGTCATCGACCCGGGTCAGCATCAGCGCTGTGATCTGGCAGGCGATCTCGTGCAGCGCCGCGCCCGGCGCGCCCAGCGTCACCAGCCCCGCCCCCACCCGCAGCGCCCCGCGCGCCGCCAGCCGCGCCGCACCCGAGCGCCCTGCCCCGCCGCTGAGCACCAACGCATGGCCGTGATCGTATTTGTGCCCGGCGCGCGCCTGCACGAACCCGCGCATGGGCTGCGCGAGCCGCGGATGCGCCCTGCCGTCATCGGGCAGCCCGATATCGGCCACCACCACGCGCCCGCAGCGCGCCGGACCATCGGCCAGGTAATGCCCGGGCTTCGCGCGGTGGAACGTCACCGTCAGATCGGCCGCCAGCGGCGCGGCGAGCGCGCGCCCGCTCTCGCCGCACACACCGCTGGGAATGTCCACCGCGACCGCGCGCGCCGCGCCGCGCGCCGCGGCCTCGAGCGCGGCCAGCGCCGCGCCCTCGGGCGGGCGCGAAAGCCCGGTGCCGAACAGCGCATCGACCACCAGATCGGGCGCGGGGGCGGCCGGCGCATCCCCGAGCGGGCGAACCACGCCGCCCATCGCCTGCCAGCGCGCGGCGTTGGCGCGCGCATCGGGCGGCAGGCGCGCGGGATCGCCGATGGCGAACACCTGCACGCCCCAGCCCCGCACCGCCAGCAGTCGCGCGATCACATAGCCGTCGCCGCCGTTGTTGCCGGGCCCGGCAAGCACATGCGCGCAGCCCCCGGCAAGCCCCGGCCAGAGGCCGTGGATCGCGTCCGCGACCCCCGCCCCGGCGCGCTCCATCAGCCCCTCGCCGCTCACACACCCCGAGTCGATGGCGCGCAACTCAGCGTCGCGCATTTGAGCACATGTCATGATTTCAGTCACGGCCGCGCATCCAGGATTTCAAAACTGCCCACCAAAGCGCCATTTTGCACAAATTTCGGGCGCCGCCACAGAATCCACTCCGCAGGCCCTCGCCCCGGGGGCAGCACGCATTGTCCCTGTCACGCCGAAATGGTCTGACGGATCGGCAACGGACAAGGCGAGGGGGTGTCCAGCATGAAGAAGATCGAGGCGATCATCAAGCCGTTCAAGCTCGATGAAGTCAAGGAAGCGCTGCAGGAGGTCGGTGTGCAGGGCCTTTCGGTGGTCGAGGTCAAGGGCTTCGGGCGCCAGAAGGGGCACACCGAGCTATACCGTGGCGCCGAATATGTCGTGGACTTCCTGCCCAAGGTGAAGATCGAGGTCGTCCTGCCCGATGACCAGATCGACGCCGCCATCGAAGCGATCGTCGCCGCCGCGCGCACCGACAAGATCGGCGACGGCAAGATCTTCGTGTCGCCCGTCGAACAGGCCCTGCGCATCCGCACCGGCGAAACCGGCGACGATGCGCTCTGAGCGCGGCGCCCCGAACCCCAGACCCATACCCCACAACAGCAAAGGGATGAACAAGCGATGAGCACCTCTGACGTTCTGAACCTGATCAAGAGCGAGGACGCCAAATACGTCGACATCCGCTTCACCGACCCGCGCGGCCGGCTGCAGCATGTCACCATGATGGCCGACCAGGTCGATGAGGACTTCCTCGAGGAAGGCCTGATGTTCGACGGCTCGTCCATCGCCGGGTTCAAGTCGATCGACCAGTCGGACATGAAGCTGATGCCCGACACCGACAGCGCCTATGTCGACCCGTTCTACGCCGAAAAGACCATCTGCCTGCACTGCAACATCCTGGAGCCCGACACCGGCGAGCACTATGACCGCGACCCCCGCGGCACCGCCGTCAAGGCCGAGGCCTACCTGAAGTCCAGCGGCATCGGCGACACCGCCTATTTCGGCCCCGAGGCCGAGTTCTTCGTGTTCGATGACGTGCGCTTCCAGGTCGCCACCAACAAGGTGTCCTACGAGGTCGACGCCATCGACGGGTCGTGGAACACCGACACCGAATACGAACAGGGCAACATGGGCCACCGCCCGGGCCTGAAGGGCGGCTACTTCCCGGTCAACCCCACCGATGGCGGGATGGATCTGCGTTCGGAAATGCTCACCACCATGAAGGAAATGGGCATGAACGTGGACAAGCATCACCACGAGGTCGCCTCGTGCCAGCACGAGCTGGGGCTGATCTTCAACTCGCTGACCAAGCAGTCGGACGAGCTGCTGAAATACAAGTATGTCGTGCACAACGTGGCCCACGCCTATGGCCGCACCGCGACCTTCATGCCCAAGCCCATCAAGGGCGACAACGGCACCGGCATGCACTGCAACATGTCGATCTGGAAAGACGGCAAGCCGCTCTTCGCGGGCGACAAATACGCCGATCTCAGCCAGGAGGCGCTGTGGTTCATCGGCGGCATCCTCAAGCACGCCAAGGCGCTGAACGCGTTCACCAACCCCTCGACCAACAGCTACAAGCGCCTGATCCCGGGCTTCGAGGCCCCCGTGCTGCTGGCCTATTCGGCGCGCAACCGTTCGGCCTCGATCCGGATTCCGTGGTCGGAAAGCCCCAAGGCCAAGCGCGTCGAGGCCCGCTTCCCCGATCCGTCCTGCAACCCGTATCTGGCGTTCTCGGCGCTGCTGATGGCCGGGATCGACGGGATCAAGAACAAGATCGACCCGGGCGAGGCTTCGGACAAGGATCTCTATGACCTGCCCCCCGAGGAACTGGCCGGCATCCCCACCGTCTGCGGCTCGCTGCGCGAGGCGATCGGCGCGCTGGAAGCCGACCACGAATTCCTGCTGGCGGGCGACGTGTTCACCAAGAGCCAGCTCGACGGCTATATCGAGCTGAAGTGGGAAGAGGTCTACGCCTACGAGCACACCCCGCACCCGATCGAGTATCAGCTGTATTACAGCTGCTGATCGACGGCTGTTGCGCTTCGAAACCCCCGGCCCCGTGCCGGGGGTTTTTTTGTGCAGTTCCGGCAGGTTGCCCGCGATTTGCGCAGAGCCCGGGAAAACCGCTTGTCAGGCATTGCAGAAATCGGCCATGCTTTTGGCAAGGCGAGGCGCAAGACCTTGCTTGTCAACGATCTCATACGTCCCGGGGAGGGATAGATGCCCGACGGCTCTGCGCCGGTCCTTGATGTCAGGGACCTCAAGACCGTATTCCGCACGCGTGCCGGCGACATCCATGCCGTGAACGCCGTCAGCTTCGATCTGCGCCCGGGCGAGTTGCTGGGCGTGGTGGGCGAATCCGGCTCGGGCAAGTCGGTCACCATGATGTCGCTGATCGGGCTCTTGCCCACACCGCCGGCGGATGTCTGCGACGGCACGGCGATGCTGGCGGGGCAGGACCTGCTGCGCATGGGCCCCGAGGCGCTGCGCGCGGTGCGCGGGCGCGACATCGGCTTCGTGTTTCAGGACCCGATGACCTCGCTCAACCCGGTGTTCACGGTGGGTTTCCAGATCATGGAGCCGCTGCGCCGTCACATGGGGATGGACAAGGCGCAAGCGCGCAGGCGGGCGGCCGAATTGCTGGCGCTGGTGGGCATCCCCGACCCCGAACGGCGGCTGAAGGACTTTCCGCACCAGTTTTCCGGCGGGATGCGGCAGCGGGTGATGATCGCCATCGCGCTGGCCTGCGATCCGAAGGTGCTGATCGCGGATGAGCCCACCACCGCGCTCGACGTGACGATCCAGGCGCAGATCCTGGAGCTGGTCAAGGAACTGCGCGCGCGGCTGGGCATGGCGATCATCTGGATCACGCATGATCTGGGCGTGATCGCGGGCATCGCCGACCGGGTGATGGTGATGTATGGCGGGCAGGTCGTCGAACATGGCCGCGTGCGCGACGTGTTCGCCGACCCCGCGCACCCCTATACCCGCGCGCTGCTGCAGACGGTGCCGAAGCTGCGCGAACCGCGCGAGGCGCAGCTGCGCGTCATCGAGGGCCAGCCGCCGCTGCTGGGCGCGCACCCCGCCGCCTGCCCGTTCCGCGCCCGCTGCGGCCAGGCGTTCGACCGCTGCGCACGCGAAAACCCCGCCCGCCGACCCGTGGGTGCGCAGGGCCATGACGTCGCCTGCCACTGGGACCACCGCAGCGGAGCGCCGGCATGAGCGCCCCCGCGCGCCCGCGCAAGAAGCTGGTCGAGGTGAAGAACCTCAAGATGCACTTCCCCATCGCGGGCGGGCTGCTGCGCCGGAAGGTCGGCGCGATCAAGGCGGTCGACGATGTCAGCTTCGACATCTACGAGGGCGAAACGCTTGGCATCGTGGGCGAATCCGGCTGCGGCAAGTCCACCTGCGGGCGCGCGGTGCTGCGGCTTTATGACATCACCGAAGGCTCGATCAGGATCGACGGGACCGAGATCGGCACCATGGGCCAGTCCTCGCTGCGCCGGATGCGCCCGGCGATGCAGATGGTGTTCCAGGACCCGCAGGCGTGTCTGAACCCGCGCATGACCGTGGCGGGCATCATCGCCGAGCCACTGGAAGAACACGGCAAGCTGTCGGGCAAGGCACGGCTGGAGCGGGTGTTCGAGCTGATGGACGCGGTCGGACTGAACCGCAACTTCGCCAACCGCTACCCGCACGCGTTCTCGGGCGGGCAGCGCCAGCGGATCGGGATCGCGCGCGCGCTGGCGCTGAACCCCAGGTTCATCGTTTGCGACGAACCCATCGCCGCGCTCGACGTGTCGATCCAGGCCCAGGTGGTGAACCTGCTTGAGAAGCTGCAGGACGACTTCGGGCTGACCTACATGTTCATCAGCCACGACCTGAGCATGGTGCGCCATATCGCCGACCGCGTGGCGGTGATGTATCTGGGCAAGATCGTGGAACTCGCCGACCGCGACGCGCTTTATGAGCGCCCGCTGCACCCCTACACCGAGGCGCTGATGTCCGCCGTCCCCGAGCCCGACCCCGCGCTCGAGGCGCGGGTGGAGCGCATCATCCTCAAGGGCGACGTGCCCTCGCCCGCCAATCCGCCAAAGGGCTGCAATTTCTGCACGCGCTGCCCCAAGGTGATGGAGATCTGCCACCGGGTCGATCCGCCCTACCGCGAGCATCGGCCCGGGCATTTCGTGGCCTGCCACCTTCTCGAGGCTGACAGCGCCGCGCACGACCAGAGCGCCGGATCAACCGGCGCCACCCCAACGAATACAAGCATCCAGCAAGGAGAGGACGCATGAGACACAGAACGGCATTGATGGGCGCGGTCGCCGCCGCGGCGCTGATCCCCGGCATGGCCCTGGCCCAGGAGCGCGAGCGCGGCTCGTCGGGTCATCTGAACATGATCTACTGGCAAGCCATTTCGACCATGAACGTCTTCCTGTCCGGCGGCACCAAGGAGATGAACGCCGCCTCGATCGTGCTGGAGCCGCTGGCGCGCTTCGACAACATGGGCGAGCTGACCCCGTGGCTGGTGGACGAGGTTCCGACGCTGGACAATGGCGGCGTGAGCGAGGATCTGAAATCGATCACCTGGGTGCTGTCCGAGGGGCTTCTGTGGTCCGACGGAACCGAGGTGACCGCCGATGACGTGGTGTTCACCTGGGAATACTGCACCCACCCCGAAGGCGGGTGCGCCTATCGCGACCGCTTCGCCGGCGTCGAGAGCGTCGAGGCCGTGGACGACCGCACCATCGTGGTGAGCTTCGAGGACGCGACCCCGAACCCCTATCTGCCCTTCGTGGGCGCGGGCTCGCCGATCATCCAACGCGCGCAGTTCCAGGACTGCACCGGCACCCGCGCGCCCGAATGCACCGATGCGAACTTCGCCCCGATCGGCACCGGGCCTTATGTGGTCACCGATTTCCGGCCCAACGACGTGGTGCAGTTCGAAGCCAACCCCAACTACCGCGTGCCCACGCAGCCCTATTTCCAGACCATCACCTGGGCGGGCGGCGGTGACGCGGCGGGTGCCGCGCGCGCCGTGTTCCAGACCGGCGAGATGGACTACGCATGGAACCTGCAGCTCGCCCCCGAGGTGATCGAGCAGATGGAGGCTGGCGGCCGCGGCGAGCTGCTGGTCGATTTCGGCCCGCTGATGGAGCGGATCGAGATCAACTTCACCGACCCCTCGCCCAGCCTGCCCGAGGGCGAGCGCGCGACCCGTCAGCACCCGCACCCGATCCTGTCGGACATCCGCGTGCGCGAGGCGCTGTCGCTGGCCATCGACCGCGAATTGCTGACCGAGATCGGCTTCGGCCCGATGGGCCAGCCGACCTGCAACTTCATCGTCGCGCCGCCGGCGATGGCCTCGCCCAACAACGACGCGTGCCTTGTGCAGGACATCGACCGCGCCAACGAGCTGCTGGACGAGGCCGGCTGGGAGATGGGCTCCGACGGCATCCGCACCAGGGATGGCGAGCGGCTGGAGCTGCTGTTCCAGACCTCGACCAACGCCGTGCGGCAGGACTTCCAGGCGCTGATCCAGCAGTGGTGGCGCGAGATCGGCATCGACACGCGGCTGCGCAACATCGACGCCGGTGTGTTCTTCGGATCGGACCCGGGCAGCCCGGACACCTATCTGAAGTTCTACGCCGATGTGCAGATGTATGCCTCGCTGTTCGAGGGCACCGACCCCACGCCGCACCTGGAACAGCGCCGCTGCGGACGCGAGCCGCAGCCCGACACCCAGTGGCAGGGCCAGAACATCAACCGTTACTGCAACGAGGAGTATGACGCGCTCTGGTCCGAACTGAACCGCGAGCCCGACCCCGACCGGCGGGTCGAGCTGGTGATCGCGCTCAACGACATGTTCGTGCAGGACTTCGCGCATCTGCCGCTGGTCGCGCGCGGCCGGGTGTCGGCGGCATCGACCACCGTCGGCGGGATCGTCATGAACGTCTGGGATTCCGAGCACTGGAACCAGGCCGAATGGTACCGGATCGAGGAGTGATCCACCCCTGACCCCGCCCGCCCCGGCCAGCGCCGCCGGGGCGGGCATCCGTGATTGACGCCGCAACCCGCGGGGCACCCGCCGATGCTCAACTACACCCTTCGCCGGCTGGCCTTTGCCGTGCCCACCGTGCTGGTGATCTCGCTCATCGTGTTCCTGATGCTGGACATGGCGCCGGGCGATCCGACCGCCAGCCTGCCGCTGACCATCCCCCCCGAGGTGCGCGAGCAGATGCGCCTTGCGCTGGGCCTGGGCGATCCGGTGCTGGTGCGGTATGTCAAATGGCTGCACATGATGGTGGTGGTCGAACCCTCGCACATGATCGCCAACGCCACCGGCTGGAACATCGGGGTCGAAGGCCCGCGCATCCTGTCGTGGCAGACCCGCTCGCCGGTGGGGGACATCATCGTGCAACGGATGCCGCAGACGCTGTGGGTCGTGGGGCTGGGCTATCTGTTCGGCATCCTGATCGCGGTGCCGATCGGCGTGATCTCGGCCTACCGGCAGTATTCGTGGTTCGACCAGGCCGGCACCTTCGTGTCGATGGTGGGGTTTTCGGTGCCGACCTTCTTTACCGGGGTGGTCTTCATCCTGATCTTCTCGGTCTGGCTGGGGTGGTTCCCGTCGATGTATGACACCACGCATCAGGTGCGCGACTGGGACAGCTTCGTGTTCCAGGTCCGCCAGATCGCCATGCCCGTGGCGGTGCTCGCGCTGTTCAACGCCAGCCAGATCAGCCGCTTCATGCGCGCCTCGATGCTCGACAACCTCAACCAGGACTATGTGCGCACCGCGCGCGCCAAGGGGCTGCGCGAAAAGACCGTGGTGCTGGTGCATGTGCTGCGCAACTCGATGATCCCGGTCGTGACCGTGATCGCCATCGGCATTCCCACGGTGTTCACCGGCGCGATCATCACCGAACAGATCTTTCGCGTGAACGGGCTGGGAGATGCGCTGATCCGCGCGATCTATGTCAGCGACTGGCCGATGGTGCAGACCATCACCTTCATCTTCGCGATCCTGATCGTGCTGTTCAACCTGATCGCCGACGTGCTCTACGGCATCCTGGACCCGAGGATCCGCTATGACTGACGCCTCGATGCAGCCTTCGGGCACCCCGCCGCCCCCGGCCGAGGACGTCCACGACCTGCGCCCGCCGCGCAACCAGTGGTGGGACGTCTGGGACCAGTTCAAGACCCACAAGGGCGCGCTGGCGGGGATGATCGTGTTCATCTCGATCCTGCTGTTCGTCACCGCCGGTCCGTGGATCTGGGCGGTCGATCCCGGCCTGATCGATATCCGCTCGCGCAATCAGGGCTCGAGCTGGGCGCACCCGATGGGCACCGACCAGTTGGGCCGCGATATCCTGGCGCGGATGATGTATGGCGGGCGCGTCTCGGTTGCGGTGGGGCTGGTGGCGATGCTGCTGGGGCTGCTGCTGGGCACGCTGATCGGGGTGCTGGCGGGGTATTTCAAGCCGATGGACGGCCCGCTGATGCGGCTCACCGATCTGTTCCTGGCGCTGCCGCTGCTGCCCTTGCTGCTGATCCTGGTCACGCTGTTCCGCGACACGCTCGAAGGCATGTTCGGGCAGGCGACGGGGGTGTTCCTGCTGATCGTGTTCGCCATCGCCATCACCAGCTGGATGCAGACCGCGCGGATCGTGCGCGGCGACGTGCTGGCGCTGAAGGAGCGCGAATTCGTCCTGGCCGCGCGCTCGATCGGCACGCCCTCGCGGCGGATCAACACGCGCCACATCCTGCCCAACGTGATGTCGCCGATCATGGTGTCGGCCACGCTGGGCATCGCCACCGCGATCATCACCGAATCGGCGCTGTCCTTCCTCGGCCTCGGCTTCCCGCCGGATTTTCCGACCTGGGGGCGGATCCTCTATGATGGCCGCGACTGGATCGAGCAGTATCCCGCCCGCGTGGTCTGGCCCGGCGTGTTCATCTCGCTCACCGTGCTGAGCGTGAACTACATCGGCGACGGGCTGCGCGACGCGCTCGACCCACGCATCCGCGGCCGCTGATGCAGGCGCGGCGAACCCGGTGGGGGGGGCGGCGGCAGGCGCACAGCCTTGCCGTCATGGGGTGAAGACCGGCATGACGCCCCCCGGCCCGGGCATCCCGTCGCCGCGCTGTCGCGTTGCCGCACCCAGGTCCATGCGCGCGCCGGGGCGATGCGCGGTTTTCGCGGCGGGCAGCGGCTGGTGTCGCGTTCCGGAGCCGCCTGCTGACGGCGCCCTTCGCGCTACACCTCGACCGTCAGCGCCTCCTGTGCGCCCACGCCGAAGACGCGCTTGTAGCGGTCGATCTCGGTGGCGGGGCCCATCGCCTTGTTGGGGTTGTCCGACAGCTTGACCGTGGGCCGGCCATTCGCCGCCACCGCCTTGCACACCAGCGAAAACGGCGCCAGCGCATCGTCGGCCAGCAGCCCGCGGAAATCGTTGGTCAGCAGCGTCCCCCAGCCGAAGCTGACGCGCACCCGGCCCGCAAAGCGCTGGTGCAGGCTTTCGATCCGGTCCGCATCCAGCCCGTCCGAGAAGATGAGCAGCTTCTCGCGCGGGTCCTCGCCGCGCCGCGTCCACCAGTCGATCGCCATCTCGCCGCCCAGTTCCGGGCGCCCCGAATCGATCCGCATTCCCGTCCAGCCGGTCAGCCAGTCGGGCGCGCGCTCCAGAAACCCGGCGCTGCCGAAGGTGTCGGGCAGGATGATCCGCAGATTGCCCGAATGCTCGGCGTGCCAGTCGGCCAGCACCTGATAGGGCGCGCGCGCGAGCGCGTCGTCGCCCTCGGCCAGCGCGGCATAGACCATGGGCAGTTCATGGGCGTTGGTGCCGATGGCCTCGACTTCGCGGCGCATCGCGATCAGGCAGTTCGAGGTGCCGACGAAACGCTCGCCCAGCCCTTCGAGCATCGCCTGCACGCACCAGTCCTGCCACAGGAAGGAATGCCGCCGCCGCGTGCCGAAATCGGCGATGCGCAGCGTATCGAGGCGATTGAGCCGCTCGATCTTCTCCCACAGCTTGGTCATCGCGCGGGCATAGAGCACCTGCAATTCGAACCGCCCCAGCCGGTTGAGCACCGCGCGCGAGCGCAGCTCCATCAGCACCGCAAGCGCCGGGATCTCCCACAGCATGACCTCGGGCCACGACCCTTCGAACGTCAGTTCATACTGATCGCCCACGCGCTCCAGGTGGTAGGACGGCATGCGGAACGCCTCGAACCATTCCATGAAATCGGGGCGGAACATCTGGCGCTTGCCGTAGAAGGTGTTGCCGCGCAGGAAGGTGGACTCCCCGCGCGAGAGCGACAGCGACCGGATGTGGTCCAGCTGCTCGCGCAGCTCGCCCTCGTCAATCAGGCGCGCCAGCGGCACATCGGCCGAGCGGTTGATCAGGCTGAAGGTGACGCGCGTGTCGGGGCGGTTGGTGAACACCGACTGGCACATCAGGAGCTTGTAGAAATCGGTATCGATCAGCGACCGCACGATCGGGTCCAGCTTCCAGCGGTGGTTGTAGACCCGGGTGGAGATATCGGTGGTCATGCCCCCGCCCCCCGCCGTCTCAGACCAGCGCCACGCCGGCGGCGCGCATCTCGTCCAGCGCCGCGGCCATCGAGCCATCAAGGTCGATCCCGCGGCACAGCTCCAGCTCCACCGTGACCTCGAACCCCAGTTTCGCGGCATCGACCGCCGAGAACTTCACGCAGAAATCGGTGGCCAGCCCCACCATGTGCAACCGCATCAGCCCGCGCGTGCGCAGATACCCCTCCAGCCCGGTCGGGGTCTGGTGGTCGTTCTCGAAGAACGCCGAATAGCTGTCGATGGCCGGGCGGAACCCCTTGCGGATGATCAGTTCGGCGCGGTCGATCTGCAGGTCGGGGTGGAACGCCGCGCCGGGGCTGCCCTGCACGCAGTGATCGGGCCACAGCACCTGCGGGCCATAGGGCATCCGCGTGACCTCCATCGGCGCGCGGCCGGGGTGCTGGCTGGCGAACGAGCTGTGGCCCGCGGGGTGCCAGTCCTGGGTGAGCACGATCGCCGCGGCCTCGGCCATGCGGGCGTTGACACCCGGCACGATCTGGTCGCCGCCTGCGACGGCAAGCGCGCCGCCGGGGCAGAAATCGCTCTGCACATCGATCACGATCAGCGCGGTGTCGGTCATCGGAACCCCCTTTCGCGGCCTTGCGGGACGCGCCATCGCTACGCCCGAGGGGCGCGCGCGTCAATGCCGCCGCGGCTCTTGTGCGGGACCGGGCGCGCGGCTACATCCGCCCGGATGATCACCGTGGCCGCCCTTTATCACTTCACCCGGTTCGAAGACCCCGACGCGCTGCGCGGGCCGCTGGCGGCGCTGTGCGCGCGGCACGGGGTGCGCGGGTCGCTGCTGCTGGCGCGCGAGGGCGTCAACGGCACCATCGCCGGGCCGCGCGCCGGCGTCGATGCGGTGCTCGCGCATCTGCGCGCCCTGCCCGGCTGCGCGGGCCTGGAGTGGAAGGAAAGCACCGCCACCGAAATGCCCTTCGGCCGGATGAAGGTGCGCCTGAAGCGCGAGATCGTCACCATGGGCCAGCCCGATGTCGACCCGCGCGCAGCCACGGGGCACCATGTCGATCCCGCCGACTGGAACGCGCTGATTTCGGCGCCCGATGTCGCGGTGATCGACACCCGCAACGCCTATGAGGTCGCGATCGGCACCTTTCGGGGCGCCATCGACCCCGGCACCGAGCGATTCCGCGATTTTCCGGCGTGGTGGCAGGCCAACCGCCACCGCTTTCACAACAAGCGCATCGCCATGTTCTGCACCGGCGGCATCCGATGCGAGAAATCGACCAACTATCTGCTGGGACAGGGGGTCGAGGATGTCTACCACCTGCGCGGCGGCATCCTGAAATACCTCGAACAGGTGCCCGAGGAGCAGAGCCTTTGGGACGGCGCGTGCTTCGTGTTCGATGGGCGCGTGTCGGTGGAACACGGGCTGCGCGAAGGCCCGCACAGCCTGTGCCACGCCTGCCGCCGCCCGCTCGCGCCCGCTGATCTGGAGCACCCCGACCACGAGCCCGGCGTGCAGTGCCACAACTGCGTGGCCGAGTTCACCGACGCGCAGCGCGCAGGCTTTCGCGAACGCCACCGGCAGATGGCGCTCGCCCGCGCGCGCGGGACACGGCACCTCGGGGCGGTGGACTGACGCACGCGCCCTCCGCGCCCTCCGCGCCCAGGCGGCGGGGTGGGAGGGTGGGCGACGCCTGGGCGCGGAGGGCGCGCCGCCGACCACGCCGCGCCCGATCAGCCCGCTGCGCGCAGCGCCGCCAACACCCCGGACCAGCGTTCGGATGCTCCCCGAAACGCCACCACACGCGCGTCCTCTTCCGGACCGTCGTGCAGCGTGATGTCGAGCGCGCCGCCTGGCGCCGCGCCCAGCCGGTCGGGCCATTCGATCAGGCACAGCGCCGAGGCCAGCGCCTCGTCGAGCCCCAACTCGATCACCTCGTCGGGGTGGCTCAGCCGGTAGAGATCGACATGCCAGATCTCCAGATCGCCGGCCGCGTAGGTCTGCACCAGCGTGAAACTGGGCGACGGCACATCCTCATGCCGCCCGACCTCCGCCAGCCGTGTCTGGATGAGCGCGCGCGCGAAATGCGTCTTGCCCGCGCCGACCGGGCCGTGCAGCAGCAGCGTGTCGCCTGCCCCCACCAGCGGCGCCAGCGCGCGCGCCACCTCGGCTGTCGCCTCGGGGGTGTCTGCGGTGAGCGTCAGGCAGGCATCGGATGTCGTGTTCATGACCGAAGCCGATACCCGACCCGCGCGCAAAGGCAACCCGTCAGTCCGCGGGATCGCCCTCTTCGATGGCGGGGCTGTCATCGGGGCTGACCGGATCGATCACCGCCTCGGGCACGTCGGTCGGGCTGGCGGCCTCGGTGTCCACCGGCTCTTCCACCAGCACACTGCCGAGAAACCACAGCAGCAACAGCCCGGCGAACACCAGCGCCAGGGTGATGCCCAGGATCGGCCCGATATGGCGGCGTTTCTGCTTTTCGAGGTTGGTCTTTGGTGCGGACATGCGCCCTCCTTTCGGCTTCCGATGTAGGGCAGAATGTCGCAGTGTCACCCCTCTCTCAGAAAAACTCATGCGGTGTCAATGACATCCGGGGTCCGCCAGGCCAGGTGCTGGCCACCATCGACCGCGATCATCTGGCCGGTGACTGCGCGTGCCTCCAGCAGATAGCCCAGCGCGGCGCAGATCTCGCCCGGATCGGTGCCGCGGCGCAGGATGGTCGCGGCGCGTTGCGCGGCAAAGCCCTCGGGCGACTGGTCGGGGCCCTGCAGCGTCGGCCCGGGGCCGATGGCGTTCACACGGACCCGGGGTGCGAGCGCCTGCGCGGCGGTGCGCGTCAGCGTCCACAGCGCCGATTTCGCCAGCGTGTAGGACATGAATTCGGGGTTGAGCCGCCACACCCGCTGATCGATCAGGTTGATGACCTGCGCCTGCGCCACGGGCTCGCCCTGCGCATCGGTCACCGGGCCGGGCGCCTGCGCGGCGAAGCGCTGGGTCAGCACGAAGGGCGCGCGCAGGTTCGACATCATGTGCCGGTCCCAGCTCTCGCGGGTGGCATCGGTGATGCTGTCGCGCTCGAAGATCGAGGCGTTGTTGACCAGCAGCGTCAGCGGCCCCTCCAGCGCCGCCGCCGCGCGGTCGACCAGCGGGGCGAGTGCGGCCTCGTCGGTCAGGTCCGCCCGCAGTGCGACGGCGCGCGTGCCGCCCGAGTGCAACTCGGCGACAGTCTCCTCGGCCCCGGCGGCGGAGCTGGCGTAATGCACCGCCACGTCCCAGCCGCGCGCGCCCAGCCACAGCGCCATCGCGCGCCCCACGCGCCTGCCCGCGCCCGTCACCAGTGCCTTGCCCGTCATGTGCCCCCCGCGCCTGCACCCAGCACGGCGATGTAGCCCAGATACGCCAGCGACAAGGCCAGCCCCGCGCCGCGCGTGATCGCGCGTCCGCGCCACACGAACGGCAAGAGCGCCAGCGACGCCGCCGCCATCACCCACAGGTCGAAGCGCATCAGCTCAACCGGCACCGCGATCGGCCCCACCAGCGCCGCCACGCCGACGATCCCGAGCAGGTTGAACACGTTCGACCCGATCACGTTGCCCAGCGCCACCCCGGTCTCGCGCCGGAGCGCGGCCAGCAGCGTCGCCGCAAGCTCGGGCAGCGAGGTGCCCAGCGCCACCACCGTCAGCCCGATCACCGCATCGCTGACGCCCAGCGCCGCGGCCACGTCGACCGCGCCCAGCACCAGCAGTTCGGCGCCGATGGGCAGGCCCACAAGCCCGGCGCCCAGAAACCCGGCCAGCTTCCAGCCCGGCATCTCGGGCGAGGCATCCTCGGGCATCTCGGGCGCGGCGATGCGCCCGTTCCCGGCCCGGATCGCACGCGCGCGGCGCAGATTGTCGCCCAGCATCAACCCCAGCGCCGCCAGCAGCACCACCGCCTGCCACACCCCGAACCCGCCCGTCGCCGCCAGCGCCAGAAACAGCACCGTCGCCGCCAGCATGATCACCATGTCGCGCCGCAGCCCGGGATCGATGGCCAGCGGCGCGATCAGCGCCGGCAGCCCCAGCACCAGCAGGATATTGGCGATGTTCGAGCCCACGACGTTGCCCAGCGCCAGCCCGCCCGCGCCGATCCACACCGCCTTGACCGACACCACCAGTTCGGGCGCCGAGGTGCCGAAGGCGACCACGGTCATGCCCACCATCATCGCCGGAATGCCCAGCCGCAGCGCCAGGCTCGCCGCGCCGCGCACCAGCAGGTCGCCCGCGATCAGCAGCACCACAAGCCCGCCTGCGATCTGGGCAAGATCGACCACCATGCGCGCTACCCGCGCGGCCCGTTCACTTGCCGCACCCGCAGTCGCCGCGCCCGATCAGGAACCGCCCGCAGCGCTTGCAGCGCCGTGGCCGGCCCAGCCGGCGCTGGTCGCGCGCCCTGGGGCCGGCGATGGCGCGCTGGATGGCGCCCATGACCACCATGAACACCAGAAACAGGGTGACGATCTTGACCAGCATCGGCTCAGCACCCGTAGCGCGCGCGCAGCGCACGCTCCTCGGCGCTGGCCCAGGCGTCCTCCATCAACGACAGGCCGAAGCGGCGCAGCAGCGGGCGGCGCGGGCCATAGGGGATGAACCGGACCTTTTCGCCATAGAGCGCCTGCATCTTCGGCACCAGATGCGCGACCCCGTCGGCAAGGCCCTTCTCGACCGCGCGCGCGCCGATCCAGACATCGCCCTCGAACAGGTTCTCGTCGGCCAGCCGGTCGCCGCGGCGGTCCTTGACGTAGTCGATGAAGCCCTGATGGATCTGGGTCTGGAACCCGCGCAGCCGCTCCACATCCTCGGGCCTTTCGGGGCTGAACGGGTCCAGCAGCGCCTTGCGCGCGCCCGAGGTGTAGAGCCGCCGCTCGACCCCGTAACGCTCGATCAACTGGTCGAAGCCGAAGCCTGCCGAGACCACGCCGATGGAGCCCACGACCGAGTTCGGATCGACCCAGATGTCATCGGCCGCGCAGGCCAGCCAATACCCGCCCGACGCCGCCAGATCCTCGACGAAGGCGTGCACGGGCAGCTTGTGCTCGGCCGCAAGGCGCCGGATGCGCGCGCCGATCAGCGACGACTGCGCGGGCGAGCCGCCGGGCGAGTTGATCGCCAGCGCCACCGCGCGCGGCTTGCCGCGCCGGAACGCCGCGCCCAGGAGCGGCGCCAGCGCCTGATCGCTCAGCCGCCCCGGGCCGCCGGGCGCGATCATGCCGTCCAGCCGGATCACCGCGACCGCAGGGCCACGCCAGCGCGATAGGGAAAGGAAACCTGCCATGCGACCGGATGTAGGCCCGTTTGCGCCGCGCAACAAGTGCGAAGCTGGCGCGGGCTTGCGCGCGCCGCCGCCCGCGCGCAGGATCGCCGCAGCATGCGCCCGCAGGAGCCCCGGAAATGCTCGACAAGCTCGAGATGTTCATCGCGCTGGCCACCGAAGAGCATTTCGGCCGCGCGGCCGAAGCCTGCGGCGTCAGCCAGCCGTCGCTGTCGGGCGCGATCCGCGCGCTCGAGGCCGAGCTGGGCGTGCAACTGGTCTGGCGCGGCACCCGCTATCAGGGCCTGACGCCCGAGGGCGCGCGCGTGCTGGACTGGGCGCGCCGCATCGTCGCCGACGCGCGCACCCTGCGCGAGGAGATGCGCGCCGCGCGCGAGGGGCTGTCGGGCAACCTGCGCCTGGGCGCGATTCCCACCGCGCTGGCGATGGTGGCGCGGCTGACCGGCCCCTATCTGCGCCGTCACCCCAATGTGCGCGTGGAGATCCGCGCGCGCACCTCGGCCGAGCTGCGCGAGGAGATCGGCAACCTGACGCTCGATGCCGGGCTGACCTATCTCGATGGCGAACCGCTGGGCCGCGTGGTGCAGGTGCCGCTCTATGCCGAACGCTACGTGTTGCTGATGCGTCGCGACCACGCGCTTGCGGGCGCGGCGCGGCTGGGCTGGGAGGATGTGGGCGATCTGCCGCTGTGTCTGCTCACGCCCGACATGCAGAACCGCCGGATCATCGCGCGGCGGCTGGCTGAAGCCGGCGTCGAGGCGCGCCCCAGCGTCGAGTCGAACTCGATCCTCGCGCTGATCGGGCATGTCACCGCCGGGCCGTGGCTGAGCATCGTGAACGAGGCCACCGCCGCGCTGGTGGCGGGCGACGCGCGGCTGCGCGCGGTGCCGCTGTCCGGTGGCGGCCCCGATCAGGTGGTGGGCCTGATCGCGCCGTGGCGCGAGCCGCACACGCCGGTGCTTGCCGCGCTGCTGGCCGAAGCGCGGCGCGTGTCGGAGCTGCGCGGCAGCGCGTAAGGCGCCTCAGCCCGCCCCCAGCAGCGCGCGCGCTGCCTCGACGTCCCCCGGCCCGAGCCCGTGCCCCGCACCGCCATGCAGCCGCAGATCGACCGTCGCGCCCATGTCGCGCAGCACCTGCGCGGTCTCGGTGACGCGCGCCTCGGGGATGTGCGGGTCGGCGTTGTGGCAGGCCAGCAGCACCGGCACGCCGTCCAGCCGCGCCCCGTAGTCGAAGCGCTTGGGCGCGTGGCCGTAAAGCGCCTGCGCGCGCGCGCCGCCGGCGTCGGCGGTGCCCACCAGCCCGCCGGAAAGCCCCAGCACCGCGCGCCACGGCCCGCCGCGCCGCGCAGCGTGGTCGAGCGCCAGACACGCGCCTTGCGAGAACCCCGCCAGCGCGATCCGGTCACGCGTCAGCCCGTCGGCCTCGAGCGCGGCAACGGCCCGGTCCACCGCCGCCAGCGCGCTGTCGAGCCACGGCTGCAGCTGCGCCATCGGCGCCAGGAAGCTCACCGGCCACCATGAACTCCCCGCGGCCTCGGGGGCCACCATCGCCGTGGCGTCGTCGGCCACCGCCTGCCCCAGCCCCAGGATATCGCGCGCCGAAGCGCCGCGCCCGTGCAGCAGCACCAGCCCGCGCGCAGCCCCGTGCCCCGCTCCGGCGCGCAAAAGCGCGCCGGAGGCGTGCGGATCGGCCCCGCTCATGCGGGCACCGTGACGGGGGGCAGCGCGGCCTCGATCTGGGCGCGGCGGCCTTCGTATTGCGGCGGCAGCTTGAGCGCGGTGCCCAGTTCGGTCGGTGCCTCGTCGATGGCGAAGCCCGGCGGATCGGTCGCCACCTCGAACAGCACGCCGCCCGGCTCGCGGAAGTAGATCGCGTTGAAATACTGCCGGTCGATTCGCGGGGTCACCTCCATGCCCAGATCGATCAACCGCACGCGGATGGCGTCCTGATCGGCATCGTCCTGCGCGCGGAACGCGATGTGGTGGATCGTCCCGGCGCCGGGGCGTCCGCGCGCGGGCGTGTCCGAGCGCCACAGGTCGATGACGCGGCCGGGCGCATCTCCGGGCAGCGCCAGGCGCGTCCAGGTCCCGCCCGCGCCGGTTTCGGTGCCGACCTCGGCATAGCCGAACCCGTCGGCGAGAAGCCGCGCGGTGGGCTCGGGGTCGTCCAGCCACAGCGAGGCGCCGAAGAAGGCTTCAGGCCGCGCCGGCGCGCCGGGCTCGCCGACCAGTTCGACCACCAGCCCGTCGGGATCGCGCAGCTGCAGCACCGGCATCCCGAAGCGGTCGGCGCGCGTGCCGCCAAGCTCGGCCGCCAGCGAGTCGATCGCGGCCGGATCGACGGCGTAGGAGAACGCCTGCGCCATGCCCGGCCCGGCCGTGCCCCTGCGCGCGTTCATGAACGGAAAGAAGGTCAGGATCGAGCCCGGCGCGGCCTCGCCGTCGCCGTAATAGAGGTGATACACGTCGGGCGCGTCGAAGTTCACCGTCTTCTTCACCAGCCGCTGGCCGAGCGTCCTGACGTAGTAGTCAAGGTTCGGCTGCGGGGGGCCCGAAATGGCGGTGACGTGGTGCAGCCCGGCGATCGGGGCTGAGGGGGATGGTGCGGTCATGAGGAATCCTCCTGCGTCGATGTCTGTTCCGAAGATATACTTGCGCTTGCGCACATAAATCCGCGCGCGCGCAGGGGATCTGTGGAATTTTGCACCAACCGGATGGGGGGGGCGTGCCGCTCCCCGCTCACAGCATCGCCGGGACCACCTGATCGGGGGGGCGGTGACCGTCGGCGAAGGTCTTGATGTTGATGATCACCTTCTCGCCCATCTCGACCCGCCCCTCCAGCGTGGCCGAGCCCATATGCGGCAGCAGCACCACATTGGGCATCTCGCGCAGGCGCGGGTTGATCTGGTGGCCGTGCTCGAACACGTCCAGCCCCGCGCCCGCGATCTCGCCCGCGCGCAACCCGCGGGTGAGCGCGTTTTCGTCGATCACCTCGCCGCGCGATGTGTTCACGATCAGCGCGGTGGGTTTCATCAGCTTCAGCCGCCGGGCGTTCATCAGATGAAAGGTGGACGGCGTGTGCGGGCAGTTGATCGAGATCACGTCCATCCGCGCGACCATCTGATCGAGGCTCTCCCAATACGTCGCCTCGAGCGCGGTTTCGACCTCCGCGCGCAGGCGCTTGCGGTTGTGATAGTGGATCTGCATCCCGAAGGCGCGCGCGCGCCGCGCCACCGCCTGCCCGATCCGCCCCATCCCGAGGATCCCCAGCCGCTTGCCCCCGATCCGCGCGCCCAGATGCGCCATCGGCGACCAGCCCGCCCAGGTGCCCGCCTGCATCTCGGCCAGCCCCTGCGGAATGCGCCGGCTGACCGCCAGAATCAGCGCCAGCGTCATGTCGGCGGTGTCGTCGGTGACCACGCCGGGGGTGTTCGACACCAGGATCCCGCGCTGGCGCGCGCTCTGGATGTCGATATGGTCGACGCCCGCGCCGTAATTGGCAATCAGCTTCAGCCGCTCGCCCGCCTGCGCCAGCAGCGCCGCGTCGATCTGGTCGGTGATGGTGGGCACCAGCACGTCGGCGCGGCGCATGGCCGAGGCCAGCTCCTCGCGGGTCATCTTGGCGTCGGGGTCGCGCAGTTCGACGTTGAACAGCTCCTTGAGGCGGGTTTCCACCGCCTCGGGCAAACGTCGCGTGACAACAACACTCAGGCGTTCTGCGGGCATCGGGGTCTCCAAAGGGCTTTTCACGTCGCGCGGATCAGGGCAAGGTGACGCAATACGGCGCGCGCGACAAGCGCCGAGGGCACTGAAATCGGGCAGCGTGTGCGCCACAGCGGTCCGCACGCCAGACAGGACAGGCAGGGTCATGAAGACATGGCTGGGAGCGGCGCTGGTGGCGCTGCTGATCGGGGTGGCGCCGGGCTGGAGCGCCGAGCCGGGCACGCCGGGGCATGGGGCCGGGCGCGGGCCGGTGACGGATCTGCCGATGCCGCGCTTCGTGTCGCTCAAGGCGTCCGAGGCCAACGCCCGGCGCGGGCCGAGCACAGCGCACCGGATCGACTGGGTCTACCGGCTGCGCGACATGCCGCTGCGCGTGACCGGCGAATTCGAGCACTGGCGCCGGGTCGAGGATGCCGAGGGCAAGGGCGGCTGGATGCATTTCGCGCTGCTGTCGGGCGTGCGCACGGCGATGGTGACCGAGGACATGGTCACCCTGCGCCGCCACCCGCAGCCCGACGCCGCCGCGGTGGCGAAGCTTGAGCGCGGCGTTGTGGGGCGGCTTGTCAGCTGCGCGCAGGACTGGTGCCAGCTGCAGCTCGGCCGCACCCGCGGCTGGGTCGAGGCGCGCAAGCTCTGGGGCGTGGAGCCGGGCGAGCGGTTCGAGTGAGATCACGGGCCGCAGGGCTGTCGTCGCCGCGCGCGCCGTGACACGCGGCCCCCGAGGCGCACTGCCGGCGCACCCGCCGCACCCCACCGCTCACCAATGCGGCGGGCGCTCGTCGCCGAGGATGACCCCGCCGCCCTCGTCGCCCTCGGCCTGCGTCTGGCGGGCG
Source organism: Paracoccaceae bacterium (assembly GCA_003551925.1). GTDB lineage: Bacteria > Pseudomonadota > Alphaproteobacteria > Rhodobacterales > Rhodobacteraceae > Rhabdonatronobacter. Next base: position 10,050 of record PUOA01000305.1, on the reverse strand, counting down.
CTCAGCCGCTCCACCCGCGCTTCCAGCCGCGCGATGCGGGTCGCCTGGTCGGCGGCAAGCTCCGACAGCTCGTCCACCACGCGCAACAGATGCGCGATGCGCTCCTCGGCGCGGGTCAGGCGGGGGTCGTCGGTGGGATCGGTCATGCGCGGGCTCTTGGCGATGTCATCGCAATGGGGGTGTCAGATCGGCTCGATATCGCCCTCGGCGCGGGCGGCGTGAAAGGCGGCTGCGAAATCGCTCAGCGTGCCGGCGGCGATCGCCCCGCGCAGCCCGGCCATGAGATCCTGATAATAGTGAAGGTTGTGCCAGGTCAGCAACGTCGCGCCCAGCATCTCGCCCGACCGGATCAGATGGTGCAGATAGGCGCGGCTGTAGTTGCGGCAGGCCGGACAGGTGCAGTCGGCGTCGAGCGGGCGCGGATCGTCGCGGTGGCGCGCGTTGCGCAGGTTCACAGCGCCGCGCCGCGTGAACGCCTGCCCCGTGCGCCCCGACCGCGTGGGCAGCACGCAGTCGAACATGTCCACCCCGCGCACCACCGCGCCGACGATGTCGTCGGGCTTGCCCACGCCCATCAGATAGCGCGGGCGGTCCTCGGGCAGCATCGCGGGGGCGTCGTCGAGCACCTCGAACATCAGCGCCTGCCCCTCGCCCACCGCCAGCCCGCCGATGGCATAGCCGTCAAAGCCGATGCGGCGCAGCGCCTCGGCGCTCTCGGCGCGCTGGTCGCGGTAGACCGAGCCCTGCTGGATGCCGAACAGCGCATGGCCGGGGCGGTCGCCGAAGGCCGCGCGCGAGCGCTCGGCCCAGCGCATCGACAGCTCCATCGAGGCGCGCGCGGTGGCCTCGTCGGCCGGGAACGGGGTGCATTCGTCGAAGGCCATCACGATGTCCGAACCCAGCGCGCGCTGGATCGCCATGCTGGTCTCGGGCGAGAGCATGTGCCGCGCGCCGTCGATATGGCTGGCGAAGCGCACGCCCTCCTCGGTCAGCTGCCGCAGCGCGGCGAGCGACATCACCTGAAACCCGCCCGAATCGGTCAGGATCGGCCGATCCCAGTTCATGAAGCGGTGCAGCCCGCCCAGCCGCGCGACCCGCTCGGCGCCGGGGCGCAGCATCAGGTGATAGGTGTTGCCCAGCACGATGTCGGCGCCGGTGGCGCGCACCTGCTCGGGCAGCATCGCCTTGACCGTGGCCGCGGTGCCCACCGGCATGAAGGCCGGCGTGCGGATCTCGCCGCGCGGGGTGCGGATCACGCCGGTGCGCGCGGCGCCGTCGCGGGCGTGAAGATCAAAAGCGAAGCGCATCGCGGAAGGGTCCCTGGGTGGCGGCGCCGCCTGTCTGCGCGATTTCGCACGGATTGCCAAGCGACACCCTGGGCGGAAGCGCCCGGCACTGGACGGATCGGGCGAAATTCCTTATGTATTCACTCAACAACCATGCGAGGGTTCCCATGACCGCCAACGCTGCCCCCACCCCGGCCGAGGGCGAGCCGCTGATCCGCCCGTCGAGCACGGACCACCCGCTCTATGAAAACCTCGTCGAGGCGTGCAAGACCGTCTACGACCCCGAGATCCCGGTGAACATCTTCGATCTGGGGCTGATCTACACCATCGCCATCGACGATGAGAACGCGGTCCATGTCACCATGACGCTGACCGCGCCCGGCTGCCCCGTGGCGGGCGAGATGCCGGGCTGGGTGGCCGATGCGATCAACGCGGTGCCGGGCGTCAAGCAGGTCGATGTCGACATGACGTTCGAACCGCAATGGGGCATGGACATGATGTCGGACGAAGCGCGGCTGGAACTGGGCTTCATGTGATGACGGCAGCGGCGCGCCAGTATGATCTGATGATCGCGGGACAGCCCTACCATGCCGGGTGCCCCGAGCTGGTGGCCATGCGCACCCGCGCGCAGGAGCTGATGCGCCGCTACAATGCCACCATCCTCGGCGAGGATGCCGCCCGCGCCGAGGCGCTGGGCGCGCTGCTGGGCAGCTGGAACGGCGCGGTGATCCGCCCGCCGCTTCATGTCGATTACGGGCGCCATATCCATTTCGGGCCGGGCTGCTTCGTGAATTTCGGCGCGGTGCTGCTGGATGTGGCCGAGATCCGCATCGGCGCGGGCTGCCAGATCGGCCCCAACGTGCAGATCCTGACCGCCGATCACCCGCGTGATCCGCACGCGCGCGCGGCGGGCGTGGAGACCGGGCGCGCCGTCACGCTGGGCGACAATGTCTGGATCGGCGGCGGCGCGATCCTCCTGCCCGGCATCACCGTGGGCCGCGACGCGATCATCGGCGCCGGCGCCGTGGTGACGCGCGACGTGCCCGCCGGTGCCACCGTCGCCGGCAACCCCGCCCGCGTCATCGCCCGACGCGGCACCACCCTGCCCGACACGGCGGACGCGCTCTCGGCGCCCGTTTCGGCAGACACGACACCCGCGCCCGACACGGGCGCCGCGACCATGAAGGCTGTGTGAATGTTTGGCATCCCCGGAAACCCTCCTGTCACCCTGACCCCGCGCGCGGTGCGCCACATCGCCCGACTGATGGAACGCGAGAGCGCGCAGGGGCTGCGCGTCGGCGTGAAGAAGGGCGGCTGCGCGGGCATGGAATACACCATGGAAACCGCCGCCGAGGTCGGCGAGCACGAAGAGGTCGTCGAACAGGACGGCGCGCGCGTGATCATCGCGCCGATGGCGCAGATGTTCCTGTTCGGCACCGAAATCGACTATGAATCCGGGCTGCTGGAAAGCGGCTTCAGGTTCCGCAACCCCAACGTGACCGAAGCCTGCGGCTGCGGCGAATCGATCAAGTTCGGCAACGTGGACGCACCGGGCGAGCGCTGAGCGCGACCCTGGCCGGGGGAAGCGCCCGCTCGGCGCCCACCCACCCGCCCCGTTGCACCTCGCGGGCGCTGCACGCGCGGGACGCGCGTGCGCCACCAAGGGAACCAACGGCGCAAACATGCCCGGATGCCGGGTGCGCCATTGCAGGAGACGTCGATGCCCCGCAAACTCGCCGCCGGCAACTGGAAGATGAACGGGCTTGCCGCCGATCTGGCGCAGATCGACGCGCTGCTGCGCGATCACATGCCCAGCACCGCCGAGGTCCTGATCTGCCCGCCCGCCACCTTGATCGCCGCGATGGCCGCGCGCGCGCATGGCACCGCGCTGCAGGTCGGCGCGCAGGACTGCCACACGGCGGCGACGGGCGCGCATACCGGCGACATCGCCGCGCCGATGCTGGCCGATGCGGGGGCGAGCCACGTGATCCTGGGCCATTCCGAGCGCCGCGCCGATCACGGCGAAGGCTCGGCGCTGGTGGCCGCCAAGGCGCGCGCCGCCCACACCGCCGGGCTGGTGGCGCTCATCTGCATCGGCGAGACCGAGGCCCAGCGCGACGCCGGCCAGACGCTGGCGGTGGTCACCGAACAGCTGCGCGAATCGCTGCCCGAGGCCGCCACGGCGGCGAGCACCGTGATTGCCTATGAACCGGTCTGGGCCATCGGCACCGGGCGCACGCCGAGCATCGAACAGATCGCCGAGGTGCACGACACGCTGCGCGCCGCGCTTCCCGACCCCGAGATCGCGTTGCTCTATGGCGGGTCGGTCAAGCCGTCCAACGCCGCGGAAATCTTCGCCATCGGCAATGTCGACGGCGCGCTGGTGGGCGGCGCATCGCTCAAGGCGGCGGATTTCGGGGCGATCATCGCAGCGCTCGATGCCTCACGCTGACGCCTGTTGCGTGCGGCTCAGTCCGCAGCAAGGTCCAGCACGATCTTGGCCGCGTCCACCCGCCCGGCATCGAGGTCCCGAAACGCCGCCACCCCATCGGCGAACGGGCGCGCGACGACCCAATCCAGCGCGCCCAGCTTGCCCCCGGCCAGCGCGTCCAGCGCGGCGGCGAAGTCCTCGGGGGTGTAGCAGTAGCTGCCGGTGATGGTGATCTCGTGCAAGGTCACGCGCCGGATGTCGTAGCCGTCATTGCCGGGCAAAAGGCCCACATGCACGATCACGCCGCCCGGCCGCACCAGCCGCGAGGCCGCCTCCCGCGTGGCCACCGCGCCGACGCAATCGACGATCAGGTCGTAGCCGTCCGCGCCCGGATCCTGCGCGGTGGGGTCGAAGACCGCGATCCCGTCCTCGGCCGACAGCACCGCGCGCCGCCCGGGGTGGAGTTCGGCGACGTCGATCACCGCCGCGCCCATGTGGCGCGCGACCAGCGCCGCGCCCACGCCGATGGCCCCACCCCCTTGCACCAGCACCCGCGGCGCGGGCTCGCCCAGCCGCTCCAGCCCGATGCGGACCGCGTGCCAGGACACCGCGACGGGCTCGCTCAGCGCGGCGATGCGCAGCGGCAGCGCATCCGGGACCGCCAGCAGGTTGCGTTCGGGGATGGTGACGTATTCGGCAAACGCACCGGGGCGCGGCGGCATCGAGATGATCGCCCGGCCGGGCGACAGGTGCGGACGGCCCGCGCGCGCCACCGGGCAGTCGGGGTCCACCACCAGCGGGTTGATCGCCACCCGCGCGCCCGCGCGCGGGCCGGCGGCGATCACGCCCGCGGCCTCGTGGCCCAGCACCAGCGGCGGGGGGCGGCGCGCGTCATGGCCGTGATAGGCGTGCATGTCCGACCCGCAGATCCCCACGGCGGCGACGCGGACCAGAACCTCGTCCGCGGCGGGGCGGGGCACGGGCTGCGTGGTCAGTTCCATCCGGTTCGGGCCGGTATAGACCAGCGCCTGCATCGTGTCGGGGGTCATGATGCGGTGAATCCTCCGTCAACGAACAGGGTCTGGCCGGTGATGTAGGCGCTGGCGTCCGAACACAGGAACACCGTCGCGCCGTGCAGATCCTCGAGCCGCCCGTTGCGGCCGATGGCGGTGCGCCGCGCGTTGGCCTCGGCCAGCGCGGGGTCGTCGAACACCGGCGCGGTCAGCGGGGTGGGAAAGAAGCCCGGCGCGATGGCGTTGCAGGTGATCCCGCGCCCCGAGAACTCCTGCGCCATCGCGCGCGTCAGCTGCACGATCCCGCCCTTGCCCGCGCCATAGGGGGCGGAATTGGCGAACGCCCGCTGCGACTGCAGCGAGGCGAGGTTGAGCACCCGCCCCCAGCCCCGCGCCGCCATCGCGGGCGCCAGATGCTGCACCAGAAAGAACGGCGCGCGCAGGTGCAGCGCCATGTGCAGATCGAAGGCTGCGGGCGTGACCTGCGCGTAGGGCTGGCGCAGGTTCACGCCGGCGGCGTTGACCACGATATCCACCGCGCCCGCCGCATGGGCGAGCGCTTGCAGCGCGTCCGTATCGGTCAGGTCGGTGGGGTGGATCACCGCGTCCAGCCCGTCGGCAGCCAGCTCGGCTTGCGCGGCCTCCAGCCGATCACGGTCGCGCGCCGCCAGATGCAGCCGCGCCCCCTGCCCGCCCAGCGCGCGCGCCATCGCCAGCCCGATGCCCGAATTGCCGCCCGTCACCAGCGCGGCGCGGCCCGTCAGATCAAAGAGCGCGTCAAGCCGGGGCATCGGAGGACACCTTGCGCGCCGTTTGCACCGCCGCCGCGATCAGCGCGTCGGCGACCGCGGCGCAGTCCGGCGCGCTCAGCCCCAGCGGCAGGCGGATATCGCACAGCGTCGCCTGGATCGCGCAGGCGCGCGGCACCTCGGCCGGGTCGGCGCCCGGCCATTGCGCGGGGTTCGAGTTGTAGCCTTCGGGCGCCTGCCGCCCGAACCATTTGACCCAGACCCCGGCGGCGCGCGCGGCGTCCACGAAGGCCGCCATCCCGGCGTGATCGCGGTCGCGCAGCCGGAACTGCAGCGAGCTTTGGGCGTAAGCCTCGGCCTGCGGGCGGTGGGGCAGCACGAAGCCCGGCGCGCTGCGCAGCCGCGCGGCGATGCGGTCGTGGCTGGCGTTCCAGTCGGCCACCCGCGCGGGCAGAAGCGGCAACTGCGGCAGCGCCAGCACCGCCGCGAGCGACGACATCCGCAGCGAGAAGTTGCCGCACCGCCCCGACCATGCCGCCATGACATCCGCAGGCGGCGGCGTGCCGTTCTGGGCGTGCAGCTGGTAGCTCCCCGAATGCAGGATCGCCTGCGCGGCGATGTCGGCATCATCGGTGACCAGCACCCCGCCCTCGCCGGTGTTGACGTGCTTTCCGGACTGGAAGCTGAAGCACCCCGCCTGCCCGAAGCTGCCCGCCGGATGCCCCGCCCAGGCCGCGCCCAGCGCGTGGGCGCAATCCTCGATCAGCGTGATCCCCTCGTCGCGGCACAGCGCGCCGAGCGCGTCCAGGTCGCACAGATGCCCGCGCATGTGCGACAGCATCAGCACCCGCGCCGCCGACGCGCGCGCCTTGGCGCGCAGATCGTCCAGGTCGATCACCAGATCCTCGGTGATCTCGACCAGCACGGGCCGGGCGCCCGCGTGTTCCAGCGCCCCCGGCACCGGGCCCAGCGTGAAGGCGTTCATCAGCACCGGATCGCCCGGGCGCACCCCCGCCGCGCGCAGCGCCAGGAACAGCGCCCCCCCGCACGAGTTCACCGCGACCGCGTAGCGCCGACCCACAAGCTGCGCGAAACGGCGCTCGAGCTCGGCCACCGGGCCGCCATCGCCGCCCGCTTCGGCGTAGCGATGCAACCGGCCTGCGCGCAGCAGCTCGGTGGCCTGCGCGATGGCCTCGTCCGGGATTTCCGGCGGGCGGCCAAGATCGGGCAGCGGCGCCATCGCTCAGACCGATTCGACGGGGTCGCCGAGGTCGAAATTGTGGCCGGGGAAATACTTGGCCATGCGCGCGTCGGCGGTGCGGGCATGCGCCTCCATCCCTTCCAGCCGCGAGATTCGCGCGGTGCGCAGCGACAGCTCCTTGCACGCGGCGCGGTCGGCCTGCTGCCAGGTCAGCGGCTTCAGGAACTTGTGCACCGACAGCCCCGCGGAATAGCGCGCGGCGTATCTGGTGGGCAGGATGTGGTTCGGCCCCGAGCATTTGTCGCCAAAGGCCACGGTGGTTTCCTCGCCCACGAACAGCGAGCCGTAATTGGTCAGCGTGTCCTTCCACCACTCCAGATCGGCGCAGTGCAGCTCCAGATGCTCGGAGGCGTAGCGGTCCGAGACCTCGACCAGTTCCGCGCGGGTGTCGCACACGATCACCTCGCCATAGTCGCGCCAGGCGCAGGTGGCGGCGTCGCGCGCGGGTTCGGGCAGCGCGGCGATCAGCGCATCCATGCGCGCCATCACGTCCTCGGCCAGCGCGCGGTCGTCGGTGAACAGCCAGGCGGGCGATTCGTGCCCGTGTTCGGCCTGCCCCACCAGATCGATGGCCACGATTTCCGGATCGGCGGTGGCGTCGGCGATGATGCCGACCTCGGACGGGCCGGCGAAGACATCGATGCCCACCTTGCCGAACAGCGTGCGCTTGGCCTCGGCCACGAACTTGTTGCCGGGGCCGACGATCACGTCGGCGGGCTTGCCGGTGAACAGCCCGTAGGCCATCGTCGCGATCGCCTGCACGCCGCCCAGCGTCATCACCACATCGGCGCCGGCCTCGCGCATCGCATAAAGGACATAGGGGTGCATCGCCCCGCCGCGATAGGGGGTCGAGCACGCGATCACCGTGCCGACACCCGCCGCCTTGGCCGTCGCCACCGACATCACCGCCGAGGCGATGTGCGCATAGCGCCCGGTGGGCACGTAGCAGCCCGCGACGTTGCACGGCACCCATTTCTGCCCGGCCACCAGCCCCGAGGGCATGGTCATCTGGAAATCGCGCACGGATTCGCGCTGCGCTTCGGCGAAGGCGCGCACCTGCTCGACCGCGAAGGCGATGTCGGCCTTGACCTGTTCGGGCACCTCGGCGGCGCGGGCGTCCATCTCGGCACGCGCGACCTCGATCGGCCCGGACCAGCCGTCAAGCTTCTGCGCGTAGGCGCGCACGGCGTCCTCGCCCTCGGCCTCGATCCGGGCCAGCATCTCGGCCACGACCTTCTGCGCCTGAGCGGATTCGGACTCGGGGGTCTTGGCTGCCTTTTTCAGATAGGTGATCGCCATCTCGGTCTCGTTTCAGCTTGGGGAAAAGGCCTGCCGCCGAGCACGGCGGCAGGCCGGTTCGGGCTCACTCGTTGTTGGCAAAGGCCCGCAGTTCGGGGTCGTCCATGACCATCTGCATGAAGCTTCCGTCGATGTAATCCATCGCATCGGGCGTGACGTCGGTGGTGCCGACCGAGGTCATGAAGTCGCCGATGGCGGTCAGCCACTGGTCGATGTCGCTCATCCCGTCGGTGCGGTCGAGCAGCTCGAGCTGCTCCTCGAGCGAGAAGGTCGGGCGCAGGTCGAACTCGGCGTTGACCGCGGCGTCCGAAATCTCGACCCCGCCATCCGAGTAGAAATCGACCAGATGGCGGCGCGCCTCTTCGGGGTTCTCGCGCGCCCAGACCACACCGCGCAGGAACGCTGCCAGCACACGCGCGACCAGTTCGGGGCTCTCCTCGGCAAAGCCGGGGCGGACCACCAGCGCGCCGGGCACGATCGCGCCGGCATCCGCACCGCTGCACAGATAGTCGCTGTCGGCACGTTCCTGCAGGGTGTAGGTGTTGGGCGCCCAGACCCCTGCAAGGCTGGCTTCGCCGGCGATGACGCCGGTGATCACCTGCGCCTGGCCAAGGTTGACGAAGGTCACGTCATCCTGCCCCAGCCCCATCATCTCGAGGCAGGCGCGGGTGGCGTAATCGACGGTCGAGTTGGTGGTCAGCAGGACGCGCTCGCCGGCAAGGCTCGAGGGATCCTCGCGGAAGCCTTCGATCGCGTCGTTGGTGGCCATCAGCGCGTTGGCGGCGCTTTCGTCATTGGTCAGACCCGCGGTCACCAGCCCGAAGCGCGCAGCACCCAGAACCGCCGGAACCGACCCGGTGCCGCCCACGTCCCAGTCATTGGCCTGCGCGGCCGCGATCTGCGGCGCGCCCGCGGGGAAGGTGGTGAAGCTGGGGTCCAGGCCGACCTCGGCCCACCAGCCGAATTCGGTCGCCAGATAGAACGGCAGCGCCCAGTAGAGCGCGGGCTGGTAGCTCAGGTTGATCGGCGTCAGCTCTTCGGCCTGCGCGGGTCCGAACGTGGCCACGCTTGCCGCCGTGGCAAGCGCCGCGGCCTTCAGGGTCGGTTTCATGGGGGTGTCCTCCTTGTTGGTCCTTGCTGTCCGGCTCAGGCGTGCTGAGCCGCCTTCTCCTCGCGCAGGCTGCGCCAGATATGCGTGCGCAGATGCACGAAGCTCTCGAGGTCCATCACGTCCTCGATCCTTTCGTGGCTGTCCCAGTCCTCGGCGTTGCGGATGGACGCGACGTCGAGCACCTCCTTGATGCGGCCGGGGGCGCGGGTCATGATCGCCACGCGGTCGGCCAGATAGACGGCCTCCTCTACCGCGTGGGTGATGAACATCACCGTGCGCGGGTTCTTGCGCGCCAGCCGGACGAGTTCCTCCTGCATGACCACGCGGGTCTGGGCGTCCAGCGCGCCGAAGGGTTCGTCCATCAGCAGCACATCGGGGTCCAGCACATAGGCCCGCGCGATCGCCACGCGCTGCTGCATCCCGCCCGACAGCTGGTGCGGGAAGTGCCTGGCGTAGTCGGTCAGGTTCATCAGCTTCAGGATCGCGTCGATCCGCGAGGCGCGCTCGGACGCGCTGACGTTGAGGTTTCGCAGCCCCAGTTCAATGTTGTCGTAGACGCTTTTCCACGGAAACAGCGCGAATTGCTGAAAGACCACGGCGCGGTCGGGGCCGGGGCGCTTGATCGGCGTGCCGTCCACCGACACGGTGCCGTCGGTTGCGCTGTCGAACCCCGCAACCATGCGCAGGCAGGTGGTCTTGCCACACCCCGAGGGGCCGACAATGGCCACGAACTCCTTGTCGCGCACCTCGAGGTTGATGTCCTGCAACGCGACGAAGCCCGTCTTGCGGGGCCCGAAGATCTTGCCCACATCCTTGAACCGGATCACTCCCATGCGTGGTTCTCCTGCTTGCCCTGCGGTTTCAGTGGTCCAGCCCGCGGCGTTTCTGGATCAGTCGTTC
>PUOA01000073.1 GCA_003551925.1 Paracoccaceae bacterium | reverse complement strand
GAAGAAGCGCCCGTCCCGTTGATTGCCGCTATATAGACGAGGCAGTTTCTACTGGCCACGGTCGCGCTCGCGGTGGCGGCGCGCACGGTGGGGCTCAACCGTCTGATCCAGGGGTAACGCGCCATGCTCGAAGACCACACCGACCGGCGCGATTTCACGCCGACCCACGCATCCCCGCCCTGGCCGGGCGACGCGCGGCTGGCGGTCAGCTTTGTCGTCAATGTCGAGGAAGGCGCCGAGCTGTCGATCGCCGATGGCGACGAGCGCAACGAGCCTACCTACGAGATCCGCGAGGAAGTGCCCGAGGGGCCCGACTTCTGCATGGAGACCCATTTCGCCTATGGCCCCCGTCGCGGCTATGCGCGCATCGCCGATCTGTTCGACCGCTTCGGCGTGGCGGCGACCTTTTCGACCTGCGCCCGCGCCGCCGAACGCGTGCCGTGGCTGATCCGCGACGCGGTCGCGCGCGGGCATGAGATCAGCGCGCATGGCTGGCGCTGGGAGCGGCACGCGGGCATGGACCCGGCGCACGAAGCGCAGATCATCGCGCGCACCCATGCCACGCTGGAGCGCATCGCGGGGGTGGCGCCGGTGGGCTGGCACACGCGCTCGGCGCCCTCGGGGCAGACGCGCGCGCTGCTGCTTCAACACGGCGGGTTCGTCTACGATTCGGACGCCTATGACGACGACATGCCGCGCCTCGTGCCCGGGCACCGGCACGTGATCGTGCCCTATGCCTTCGACACCAACGACATGCGCTTTTCCCCCGGCGGCGGCTTCATCCAGCCTGCGGATTTCGCGCGCTACGTCACGGGCGCCTTCGACCGGCTGCTGGCCGAGGGGCAGGATCAGGCGCGCATGCTCTCGGTGGGGCTGCATCTGCGGCTGATCGGTCGGCCGGGGCGCATCGGCGGGCTGGAGGCGCTGCTGACGCATATGGCAGCGCGGCCGGGGGTGTGGTTCGCCACGCGGCGGCAGATCGCCGAATGCTGGCTGGCGCGCGACGCGGCGTCATGAGCGCGTCCACGCGGCTCGGAAAGTTTTCCACCAGGCCGGCCTCTGGCCCGCCCAACAAGGGGCCTGACATGCGCCTGCTGCTGGTCAACCCGAACATGACCGACGCCATGACCCGCGACATGACTGCGATCGCGCGCGCCGTCGCCGGCAGCGCGGCCGAGGTGGTGCCCCTGACCGCCTCGCGCGGCTTTCCCTATATCGCCTCGCGCGCCGAAGCGCAGGTGGCCGGCGGCATCGCGCTCGAGATGATTGCCGAGAACCTGCCCGGCGCCGACGCCGTGATCATGGCGGCCTTCGGCGACCCCGGCCTGCGCGGCGCGCGCGAGCTGTTCGACCTGCCCGTGGTCGGCATGGCCGAAGCCGCGATGATGAGCGCATGCATGCTGGGCGAGCGGTTTTCGATCGTCACCTTCTCGCCGGCGATGCAGCGCTGGTATCTGGAATGCGTCGCCGACAGCGGGCTGATGGGGCGTTGCACCGGCGTGCGCACGCCGCCGGGCCACCCGCTGCGCATCGACGGGCTGCGCGAGACGCTGAAGGACGATCTGGCGCGGCTGGCGCGTTCGGCGGTCGAGGAGGACGGCGCCGATGTGGTGATCCTGGGCGGCGCACCGCTGGCGGGCCTCGCGCCCGAAATCGCCCCCGCGGTGCCGGGGCTGGTCATCGACCCGATCGCCGCCGCCACGGCGCAGGCGATGGCACTGGCGCGGGTGACCACGGCCGCGGGCTTTGCCGGGCGGGCCTGCAAGCCGCTGCCGAAACCGTCGGTCGGGCTGGCGCCGGCGCTCGATGGCATTATCCGGCGCGAGCCCCTTGTGTAGGCGCGATCAAACTCCCGCACGGCGCTTTCCGGCGCCGGGCCAGTGCGCCCGGCAACCGCACAGCGCCGCTTTCGGGCCTGTGTTCAGGCGCTTTGCGCGGTCTGTGCCTTGGCGATCTCGCGCTTGATCTTCTGCGCGTTCGCGGACAGCTCTTCATCCTTGGCGCGCGCCAGATAGCCGTCCAGACCGCCACGGTGATCGACGCTGCGCAACCCCGCCGAGGACACGCGCAGCCGGAAGGTCCGGCCCAGCGTCTCGGACATCAGCGACACGTCCTGCAGGTTGGGCAGAAAGCGGCGCTTGGTCTTGTTGTTGGCGTGGCTGACATTGTGGCCGCTGATCGGCCCTTTCCCGGTAAGTTCGCAACGGCGCGACATGATCCTTGGTCCTTGTCTCTCGGGCGCGGGCCATGAATCGGACCCGTGGCGCAACGAAAACGGGCGCCCGGGGCGCCCACGCATTCACTCCGCGCCGCTCTTATGCGCTCGGCGCGGGCGCGTCAAGCGATTCAGGTGCGGGGGCGTCGGGGAAGGCCTCGGCCAGCAGGGCGCGCGCGGCGCGCACGGCCGAGGTCTCGCCGCGCGCGACCTGCGCCGCCAGCTCCGCGCGGCGGGCGCGGATGGCGGGCGTGTCGAGCCGGGCGAGGAGCGCGTGGCGCAGTTCCTCGTCGAACCAGTGGCGGGCCTGCGCGGCGCGGCGCGCCTGCCAGTG
>PUOA01000176.1 GCA_003551925.1 Paracoccaceae bacterium | reverse complement strand
GAGCGTCACGGATGCCGCCAGCCTGCCTTGACCTGGCTGAATAGGGCGATGCGGCCATCGACAAGGTCGAAACTGCGGACGCGAGGGTGGCGACGGTGGGGTTTCGCGGGTTGAGGTAGCGCGTCGCTGTTCCGGTCCGCTGCCCAACCGCATGCGGGCGCAGGGTTGCGCGCGGGCCGCGCCCGTGGATCAGGCGCAGGGCCCGAAACAGACGCGGTTGCTGCTCGAGCGCGACCACCGAGGCGCCCAGCCGCAGGAAACTCGCCGTGCGGCCCCCGACATGCGCGCCTATATCGAACGCCAGCGCGCCGAACGGGCGCGGGCCGATGCTCACATCAAACCCCATCGCCTCGAGCGGATCGGCGAGATCGGCGGCCCGGGTGCCTTCCTCGAGGATGTAGGTGCCGAAGGCGTTGACGAGCTGCGGCACGCCGGCGGCGGTCTGCACATCCATGTCCCAGTCCAGATGCGCGAGGATGTGCGTCACCCTATAGGCGATGATCGGCGCACCCCCCCGGTGAGCCCGTCACCAGCACGGGCGCGCCATCGCGCAGCACCACCGTCGGCGCCATCGACGAGCGCGGCCGCTTGCCGGGCTCCACCCGGTTGGCGATGGGCCAGCCGCCCTCGTGGCTGCGGAACGAGAAATCGGTAAGCTCGTTGTTCAGCAGGAAGCCACGCACGAAGAGCCGTGCGCCGAAGCCGGATTCGATCGTCGTGGTCATCGACAGTGCGTTGCCATCGGCATCCACGATCGAGATGTGGCTGGTGGCCGGGCGTTCGGGGTCGGTGTCGGGCGCCCAGAGCAGCGCGTGGTCCCATTCGGGCGCGCCCGCGGGCACCTCGGGCAGCGCATCGTCGCGGCGCAGCAGGTCGGCGCGCTCGGCAAGGTAGCCGGGGTCGGTCAGCCCGCCCACCGGCACCGGCACGAAATCGCTGTCGGCGATGTAGCGACCCCGCAGCGCCGTGCAAGCGCGGCGTCTCAGGCCGATAGGGCCAGGCTATCGAATGACGGCTAATTGATATTGACGATGCGTCGTCTGCAGGCGTAGGCCCACGCGACAGGCAACGAAAGGGCGCGCGTCATGGCACTCGATGACAAGCAGGGCGTGTGGAAATCAGGGCGCGGACGCGGACGGCATACACCAAAGGGGCGCCAGCTTGATGACAGCGCGCTGGCCGAGGTGCAGGCGCTTCTCGGCGACCGGCCCCGGCGGCGCGACCTGCTGATCGAATTCCTGCACCTGATCCAGGATGCCCACGGCCACCTGTCGGCCGCGCATCTGCGCGCGCTCGCCCATGAATTGCGCCTGTCGATGGCCGAGGTCTGGGAGACCGCGAGCTTCTACGCGCATTTCGACCTGGTCAAGGAAGGCGAGACCCCACCGCCTGCGCTGACCATCCGCGTGTGCGACTCGCTGTCCTGCGAGCTTGCCGGCGCGCAGACGCTCAAGGCCGCGCTGGAAGCCGGGCATGACCCCGCCCGCGTGCGGGTGCTGCGTGCACCCTGCATGGGCCGCTGCGACACCGCGCCGGTGGCCGAGATCGGGCACCGCCATGTCGACCACGCCACGCCCGAGCGCATCGCCGACACCATTGCCGGCGGGGACTTTCACCCGGTGATCCCGGACTACGAGACCCTCGCCGCCTACCGGGCCGGGGGCGGCTACGCGACGCTGCTGGACCTGCGCGCGCGCGGCGACTGGGAGGCGGTGCAGGAGCGCGTGCTGCAAAGCGGGCTGCGGGGGCTGGGCGGAGCCGGGTTCCCCTCGGGGCGCAAATGGGGCTTCGTGCGGGGCAATCCCGGCCCGCGTTACGTGGCGGTGAACGGCGATGAGGGCGAGCCCGGCACCTTCAAGGATCGCCATTACCTGGAGCGCACCCCGCATCTGATGCTCGAAGGGATGCTGATCGCCGCCTGGGCGGTCGAGGCCCGGACGTGTTTCATCTACATGCGCGACGAATATCCCGCCGTGCTGGAGATCCTGCGTCGCGAAATCGCCGCGCTGGAAGCCGCGGGCATCGTCGCGCCGGGCGACATCGAGCTGCGCCGCGGCGCGGGCGCCTATATCTGCGGCGAAGAATCCGCGATGATCGAATCGATCGAGGGCAAGCGCGGCCTGCCCCGCCACCGCCCGCCCTATGTGGCGCAGGTGGGGGTCTTCGGGCGTCCGACGCTGGTGCACAATGTCGAAACCCTGCATTGGGTGGCGCGTGTGTGCCGCGAAGGGCCGCAGATCCTGTCAGATATCGAACATAACGGCCGAACGGGGCTGCGCAGCTACTCGGTCTCGGGGCGTGTGGCGCGGCCGGGGGTGTATCTGCTGCCTGCGGGCTCCACCATCCGCGACGTGATCGCTGCCGCGGGCGGCATGGCCGAGGGGCACGCGTTCAAGGCGTATCAACCCGGGGGGCCATCTTCGGGGCTGCTGCCAGCGACGCTGGATGACGTGCCGCTCGATTTCGACACGCTGCAACCGCATGGCAGCTTCATCGGCTCGGCCGCGGTGGTGGTGCTGTCGGATCAGGACTCGGCGCGCGCGGCGGCGCTGAACATGCTGCGGTTCTTCG
>PUOA01000242.1 GCA_003551925.1 Paracoccaceae bacterium | reverse complement strand
GCGGGTGATCGCCGCCTCACTGGAAAACCTGCGCGCGGAGGCTGTGAAGATGACCACCTTTCGAAGACGATGCATGTCACGCACCGCGCAGATGGACACCGCCTTCATCGGCCGGCGTTCCCATTCCCCGAGGGGTCCGGGCTCATGGCTCCCGAAGATCGTCGAACGATCCGCCGCCGCTGGCCGCGAGCCGTGCATAGAGCCCTTGCTGCGCGATCAGCGTGGTGTGGTCGCCGGCTTCGGCGATCTGACCGTCGCGCAGCACGATGATCTGGTCGGCCTCGCGGATGGTGGCCAGACGGTGCGCGATCACCAGCCCGGTGCGCCCCTCGAGCAGCCGCTTGAGCGCGCGCTGGATCTGCGCCTCGGTGTGGCTGTCAATGCTGGCGGTGGCCTCGTCCAGCACCAGGATCCGGGCATCGGCGACCAGCGCGCGCGCAAAGCTCAGCAGTTGCCGCTGGCCCAGCGACAGCGCGCCGCCGCGTTCGCCGAGCATGGTGTCGTAGCCATCAGGCAGCGCGGCGATGAAGTCGTGCGCGCCCACCGCGCGGGCCGCCGCCTCGATATCGGCGCGGGTGGCATGGGCGGTGTTGTAGCGGATGTTCTCGGCCACGGTGCCGGTGAACAGGAACGGCTCCTGCAGCACCATCGCGATATGGCGGCCGAGCGAGGCCTGCGTCACGTCGCGCACATCATGCCCGCCCACCAGCACCGCGCCCGCCTGCACGTCATAGAAGCGGTGCACCAGCGCCATCGCGCTGGATTTGCCCGACCCGGTCGGCCCCACCAGCGCCACGGTCTGCCCGGGCTCCACCCGCAAGCTGACATTGCGCAGCACCGGGTGCGCGGGGTCGTAGCCGAAGGTCACATCGCGGAACTCCACCGACCCGTCGCCCGCTTCGGCGATGTCGATGGCGCCGGGCGCGTCGCGCACCGTCACCGGCACGTCGAGCACCGCGATCAGCCGCTGCCCCGAGGCCATCGCGCGCTGCATCACCGCATACTGGATGGTCAGCGACCGGATCGGGTCGAAGAACCGCTGGATGTAGAACAGGAACGCCACCATCACGCCCAGATCGAGCGTGCGCTCCAGCACCATCGCGCCGCCCACCACCACCACCACCGCCATCGCGATCCCGGTCAGCGTGTCCACCAGCGGCACCATCACCTGCGCAATGCGCGATGCACGCAGCTGCGCGGCAAGGTTGGTGTCGGCGCGATCGGCGAACAGGTCGTAATTCACCGCTTCGCGGTCCAGCGCCTGCACGGTGCGCACACCGTGAATCGCCTCGGCCAGCGCGCCGTTGGTCACCGAATTGGCGGTGTGCGCGGCCATGAACGCGGCGCGCGCGCGCGGCAACCACAGCGTGCGCACGATCGCCAGCACCGGCAGCACCGACAGCGTCAGAAGCCCCAGCTGCCAGTCCAGCCACAGCATCAGCACCACGATGCCCACCAGCAGCACCAGATCGCCCACCGACAGCACCGAGGTTTCCAGAAACTCCTGCATCGCGTTGACGTCGCCCTGCAGGCGGCTCATCAGCCGGCCGACCTCGGTCTTGTCCATGAAGGACAGCGACACATGCTGCAGATGGTCGAACATGGCGCTGCGGATGTCGAACAGCACGTTTTCGGCGACGCGGCCAACGACGCTTTCCTGCAGGTAGCTGGCGGCATAGTTCACCGCGATCACCAGCGCGAAGCCCGCCATCGCCAGATGCAGCGCCGCGCGCGAGGCGTCAGTGGGCTCCAGCCCGTTGTCGATGGCGTAACGGATGATCAGCGGGATCAGCAGCTGCGTGCCCGAAAACACCAGCACCGCCGCCACCGACACCGCCACGGACCTGCCATAGGGGCGCACGAAATCCCAGATGCGCGCCGCCACGCCGCGGTCGAAGACGGTGCCGAACATCTCCTCGTCGACCAGATGCGAGCCCACCACCGCGCGCGGCGGGCGGCGGCCATCGTCGCGGACATCGTTGCGTTCGACCTCGAGTTCCTCGGCCATCAGGGGGACTTCGCCTCCGGGGTCATGGTCTGCAGATCATGCAGCGCGGCGTAGCGCCCGCCGCGCGCGAGAAGCTCCTCGTGGCTGCCATCCTCGACGATCCGGCCGCGTTCAAGGAACAGGATCCGGTCGGCATGGCGCAACGAGCTCAGCCGGTGGGCGATGACCAGCGTCACGCGCGCGTCGGCGCGGGCGCGGATCTCGTCGAGGATCGCGTCTTCGGTCCGGGCGTCGATGGCGGCGGTGCTGTCATCGAAGATCAGCACCGCCGGGTCCAGCATCAGCGTGCGCGCGATCGACATGCGCTGGCGCTGCCCGCCCGACAGCGACGCGCCGCGCTCGCCCACCACGGTGCCGTAGCCGTCGGGCAGGGTCTCGATGAAGCCGTGCATCTGCGCCGCCGCGCCTGCACGCGCGATCTGCGGGCGCGCCGCCCAGGGGGCGCCATAGGCGATGTTGTTCTCCAGCGTGGTGGTGAACAGGAACACGTCCTGCTGCACCACCGCCACCGCGCGCCGCAACGAGCCCAGCGTGACGTCGCGGATGTCCTGCCCGTCGATGGTGAT
>PUOA01000289.1 GCA_003551925.1 Paracoccaceae bacterium | reverse complement strand
CGGGTGGGGCGGCTGGCGGTAGCGCTCGGGGTCAGCCGGTGCGGGCGGCGAGGTGGGCGCGGCGGGTGGAGAGTTCTTCGGAGACGAGGAAGGCGAGTTCGAGGGATTGCGAGGCGTTGAGGCGCGGGTCGCAGGCGGTGTGGTAGCGGTCGCAGAGCGTCTCTTCGGTGACCGCGCGGACGCCGCCGGTGCATTCGGTGACGTCCTGGCCGGTCATCTCGAAATGCACGCCGCCGGGGATGGTGCCCTCGGTGTTGTGGATGGCGAAGAACTCGCGCCCCTCGCGCAGCACCAGATCGAAGGGCCGGGTCTTGAAGCCGCTCGCCGACTTGATGGTGTTGCCGTGCATCGGATCGCACACCCACACGACGTTCGCGCCTTCCTCCTGCACCGCGCGCACCAGCCGCGGCAGGTGGTCGCCCACCTTCCCCGCGCCGAAGCGCGCGATCAGGCTCAGCCGGCCGGGCTCGTTTTCGGGGTTCAGCCGCTCCAGCAACCGCTTGAGGTCATCGACTTCGAGCGAGGGGCCGCATTTCAGCCCCACCGGGTTCTGCACGCCGCGGGCGAATTCGACATGCGCGCCCTCGGGCTGGCGGGTGCGGTCGCCGATCCAGATCATGTGCCCCGACCCCGCCACCGGCAGCCCCGAGGTCGAATCGATCCGGCACAGCGCTTCCTCATATTCCAGCAGCAGCGCCTCATGGCTGGTGTAGAAGTCCACCGTCGCCATCTCGTGGCTGGTGTCGGCGGTGATTCCGGCCGCCGACATGAAATCCAGCGCGTCCGAGATGCGGTTGGACAGCTCGCGGTAGCGCTCGGCCTTCTCGCCCTCGGCGAAGCCCAGCGTCCAGGCGTGGACCCGGTGCACATCGGCGAAGCCGCCGGTCGAAAACGCGCGCAACAGGTTCAGCGACGCCGCCGCCTGCGTGTAGGCCTGCAGCATCCGCGCCGGGTCCGGCACGCGCGCGCCGGGCGTGAAGTCGAAGCCGTTGATGATATCGCCGCGGTAGCTGGGCAGTTCGACGCCGTTCACGGTCTCGGTCGGGGCCGAGCGCGGCTTGGCGAACTGGCCGGCCATGCGGCCCAGCTTGACCACCGGCACCTTGGCGCCGAAGGTCAGCACCACCGCCATCTGCAACAGCACCTTGAAGGTGTCGCGGATGCTGTCGGCGTTGAATTCGGCGAAGCTTTCGGCGCAGTCGCCGCCCTGCAGCACGAACGCCTGCCCCGCCGCGGCCTGGCCCAGCTTGCGCTTGAGCGCGCGCACCTCGCCGGCAAAGACCAGCGGCGGGTAATTGGACAGCTGATGCTCGACCGCTTCGAGCGCCGCGTGGTCGGGGTAGTCGGGCATCTGGATCCGCGGGCGGGTTCTCCAGTCCGATTTCGTCCATCCCTTGGTCATTGCGGCTCTCCGGCGTGGTGGTGTGGTGGTGGTGGTGATGGTGTCTGGTGGCGATAACGCGCTGCGGCGCCCGTATAGCCAAAGCGACACGGCCTTGCAAACCCGTTGACGGCTCAGGCGCCCTGCGCGGTGCGCACGAACGCCGCCATCCGCGCGGGGTCCTTGTCGCCCGGCGCGCGCTCGACCCCCGACGACACGTCCACCTGCCGCGCCCCGGTCAGAGCCACCGCCTGCGCCACGTTTTCGGCGCTCAGCCCACCGGCAAGCATCCACGGCACCGGCCAGCGCCGCCCGGCGATCAGGTTCCAGTCGAAAGCGACCGCATTGCCGCCGGGGCGGGTGGCACCGGGCGGGGGTTTTGCGTCCACCAGCAACTGGTCGGCGACGCGGGCATGGGCGTCGAGCGCAGGCAGGTCATCGGCGGTCGCAATGCCGACCGCCTTCATGACCGGCAGACCGAAGCGCGCGCGCACCTCCGCCACCCGCGCGGGCGACTCGGCGCCGTGGAGCTGCAACATGTCGATGGGCACCTGATCGAGCATTGCGCCGATCGCGT
This sequence comes from Paracoccaceae bacterium, assembly GCA_003551925.1. GTDB lineage: Bacteria > Pseudomonadota > Alphaproteobacteria > Rhodobacterales > Rhodobacteraceae > Rhabdonatronobacter. Next base: position 10,069 of record PUOA01000289.1, on the reverse strand, counting down.
CATCCCCGGCATCGACCAGCAGCGCCACCCGCGCCACCCCCGCAGGCGCCGCCAGCGCCGCGGCACGGGCCTGCGCAATGCTCACCGCGCGGGGCGAGCGCGGATGGAACACCAGCCCCACATAGCCCGCCCCGGCCGCGGCGGCCTGCGCCACAGCCTCGGCGCTGGTCAGACCGCAGATCTTGACACGGACCGCATCCTGCGCGGCGGGCTGGATCAGTTGCCCGACGACAACTTCTTCTGCCGCTCCCTGCCGTCGCTGGACTCCATCAGCGCAAGCACGTCGTCCTCCTGCGCCTCGGGGGCGGTCCTGCGGACCCGGCCCAGCTCGGCGCGCAGGCGTTCGGCGTCGGCGCGGGCGCGCGCGGTTTCGGCGCGGTAGCCACGCTCGCGCACCCATTCCCAGACGAAGCCCAGCAGCAGCCCGAGGATCACCGACCCGCCGATCAGCACATAGAGCGGTGCCTCGAAGGAAAAGTTGGTGCCCACGAGCGACGCGAGCGGATCGGGCAGCGACTGCACCGTCACCAGCTCGCGGTTGGCCAGCGCGACGGTGACGAACAGCGCGCCGATCAGGGCAAGGAACGCGTAGCGGATATAGGTCAAGGCATCAGTCCTCTTTGCCGTTCAGACGATCGCGCAGCAGCTTGCCGGTCTTGAAGAAGGGCACCGCCTTCGCCTCCACCGCCACGGATTCGCCGGTGCGCGGGTTGCGCCCGATGCGCGCGTCGCGGTGCTTGACCGAAAACGCGCCGAAGCCGCGCAGCTCGACCCGTTCGCCGCGCTCGAGCGCCTGCGTGATTTCCTCGAATATGGTGTTCACGATCCGCTCGACATCGCGTTGAAACAGATGCGGATTTTCGTCCGCGATCTTCTGGATCAGTTCCGACCGGATCATGATGCAGCCCCCCAATAGCCCGTTGCGCACATGGCAGCGTGCGCGGCATCGCCTTGTTTTGTCGCCACTATAGGCAGATTTGGGCGGGGCACAAACCGGAAATGGGCCGGCAGGGGCGCAGCGACCCACCGCGCCGAAAATGCAAAGGCCCCGCGCGCGGCGGGGCCTTCGAGAATTGCCGCGTCGTGAGCGCCGTGCGCTCAGTTGCGGTCCTTGAGCGCGGCGCCCAGAATGTCGCCCAGGCTCGCGCCGGCGTCCGACGATCCATACTGCTGCACGGCTTCCTTTTCCTCGGCGATCTCGCGTGCCTTGATCGACAGGCCCAGGCGGCGGGTCTTGCTGTCCACCGAGGTCACGCGGCAGTCCACCTTGTCGCCCACGCCGAAGCGTTCGGGGCGCTGGTCGGCGCGGTCGCGGGCCAGGTCCGAACGGCGGATGAAGCTCTTCATGCCGTTGTACTCGACCTCGATGCCGCCATCCTCGATCGCGGTGACGGTCACGGTGACCACCGAGCCGCGCTTGACGCCTTCGACCGCGTCCGAGAAGCTGTCGTTCTCCATCGCCTTGATCGACAGCGAGATTCGCTCCTTCTCGGAGTCGACCTCGGTGACGACGGCCTGCACGGTGTCGCCCTTGCGATAGTCCTGGATCGCCTCCTCGCCGCGCTGGTCCCAGCTCAGGTCGGACAGGTGGACCATGCCGTCGATGTCGCCTTCAAGGCCCACGAACAGCCCGAATTCGGTGATGTTCTTGACCTCGCCCTCGATCTGGGTGCCGACGGGGTGGGTCTCGGCGAACAGCTCCCACGGGTTGCGCATGGTCTGCTTCAGGCCCAGCGACACGCGGCGCTTGGCGCTGTCGATCTCAAGCACCATGACCTCGACCTCCTGGCTGGTCGAGACGATCTTGCCGGGATGGACGTTCTTCTTGGTCCAGGACATTTCCGAGACATGGACCAGCCCCTCGACGCCGGGTTCGAGTTCGACGAACGCGCCGTAATCGGTGATGTTGGTCACGCGGCCCTTCTGAACCGAGCCGATGGCGAATTTCGCCTCGACCGATTCCCACGGATCGGCCTGCAGCTGCTTGATGCCGAGGCTGATGCGGTGGGTTTCCTTGTTGACCTTGATGACCTGCACCTTGAGCGTCTCGCCGATCGAGACGATCTCGGAGGGGTGGTTGACCCGCCGCCACGCCATGTCGGTGACGTGCAGCAGCCCGTCCACCCCGCCCAGATCCACGAAGGCGCCGTATTCGGTGATGTTCTTCACCACCCCGTCGATCACCATGCCTTCGTGCAGCTTGGCGATGACCTCGGCGCGCTGTTCGGCGCGGCTCTCTTCCAGGATCGCGCGGCGCGAGACCACGATGTTGCCGCGGCGGCGGTCCATCTTGAGGATCTGGAAGGGTTGCTTCAGGCCCATCAGGGGCCCCGCATCGCGCACCGGGCGCACATCGACCTGGCTGCCCGGCAGGAACGCCACGGCGCCGCCCAGATCCACGGTGAAGCCGCCCTTCACGCGGCCGAAGATCGCGCCTTCGACGCGCTGCTCGTCGGCATAGGCCTTTTCCAGGCGGTCCCAGGCGGCCTCGCGGCGGGCCTTGTCGCGGCTGATGACGGCCTCGCCGCGCGCGTTCTCCACGCGCTCGAGATACACCTCGACCTCGTCGCCGACCGAGATGTCGGGTGTCTCGCCGGGGCTCGCGAATTCCTTGAGCTCGACCCGGCCCTCCATCTTGTAGCCGATGTCGATGATGGCCTGGCCCGCCTCGATGGCGATGACCTTGCCGGTGACCACGGACCCTTCGTTGGGCGTGTCAAGATCGAGGCTTTCGTTGAGCAGGGCCTCGAATTCTTCCATTGTTGCTTTGGCGCACATGCGTGTCGGGTTTCCTTTGCGTCGTCTTTTCCGGCCGGACGGTTGGCTCCGTCGGTCTGTTCAGATGGCCGGATGCGGGAAATGGCGCGCTGTCCGCGCCCCTCGGGGGCCACGTCCGCACGCCGCTCGATGCATCCGATGCGCGCGTCTATAGTCAACCGCGCGGCGCAGGGCAAGGGGCAGCGGAGGTACCCGCGTCCTTGCAGCGTTTCGAGCAATAGCGCACCGCATCCCAGTCGCGCGCCCATTTGCGCCGCCACGCGAAGGGGCGCGCGCAGGCAGCGCAGATCTTCTGCGGCAGGTCGGATTTGCGGCGCATGCGCGGCATGGCGGGGCGTCCTTCGTGGCTGCATGAGATTTGGCGCAGCCTCCACCCGCGGCAAGGGTCCGGCGCGTCTGGTCATCGCCGCCGCAACGGGTATGCTGCAGCGCAATATGCACCATGCGGAGGGGAGACCATGCCAGGCACCGGAACACTCAACGGAAAGCGCGCCATCATCACCGGGTCGAGCTCGGGGATCGGGCTGGGGATCGCCGAGGCACTGGCGAAGGCGGGGGCCGAGGTGGTGCTGAACTCGTTCACCGACACGCCCGACGATCACGCGCTGGCCGCGCGGATCGGCGCCGCGCACGGGGTCGCGGCGCGCTACATCAGCGCCGACATGTCCGACGCCGGGGCCTGTCGCCGCCTGATCGCGGAGGCCGGCGGCTGCGACATCCTGGTCAACAATGCCGGCATCCAGCACGTCGCGCGGCTGGAAGAGTTCCCGCCCGAGAAATGGGACACGATCATCGCCATCAATCTGAGTTCGGCGTTTCACACCACCGCGGCGGCGCTCGAGGGGATGCGCACGGCCGGCTGGGGGCGGGTGATCAACGTGGCCTCGGCGCACGGGCTGACGGCGAGCCCCTACAAATCGGCCTATGTGGCCGCCAAGCACGGGATCGTCGGGCTGAGCAAGGTCACCGCGCTCGAGGCCGCGGGCAGCGGGATCACATGCAACGCCATCTGCCCGGGCTACGTGCTCACGCCGATCGTCGAAGCGCAGATCCCCGACCAGATGAAGACCCACGACATGGACCGCGACACCGTGATCCGCGAGGTGATGCTCGCCCGCCAGCCCTCGGGCGATTTCGCCACGGTCGAGCAGATCGGGGGAACGGCGGTGTTCCTGTGCTCGGACGCCGCCGACCAGATCACCGGGACCACGATCAGCGTCGACGGCGGCTGGACCGCGCTCTGACCCGGCGGCCGGGGGTGCTCCCGCCCCCGGCGCGCGCAGCGAAGCTGCGCACCCCGGCGTTGGGCCCGGCCGCGCCCGCCCTGCGGGCGAGCGCGGCGGATGCGCGAGACCGAGAGCGGACCACGCAGGTCGGGACGGACCATCCGCCAGCGACCACTGCGCGTGCCGGTTGCAAGCGCCCCCGAGGCGCGCGGGGTGGGTGGGCGGGAGCGCGGCTCGGGGGCGCGTCTTACGCGCCCTCACCGGCCACCGGCGCGCCGGCAAGCGCGCGCTCGATCAGCGCGACGGTCTCCTTCACGCCATAAAGCGCAATGAAGCCGCCGAAGCGGGGGCCCTGGCTCTGGCCCAGCAGCACCTCGTAAAGCGCGCGGAACCAGTCGCGCAGCGGCTCGAACCCGTGATCCTTGCCAACCGCGAAGACCAGCGTCTGCAGCGCCTCGGCATCCTGCCCGCCGTCCCAGCCGCGCAGGCGCCGGGCCAGATCGCGCAGTGCCGCCGCCTCGCGCGCGTCGGGCATCCGGTGCTCCAGCGTCACGAAATCGCGGAAATAGGCCAGCGCATACCCGGCGGCGGCGTCAAGGTCGGGGTGCGTCTCGGGGCTGGCCTCGGGGGCGTAGCGGCGGATGAAGCCCCACAGCCCGGCCTTGCCCGTGGCCCCCGCCACCGCCGCGAGGTTCAGCAGCATCGAGAACGGCACCACCATGCGGCTCTCGGGCGGCTGGCCGCCGTGGATGTGCCACACCGGGTTGGCGAGCTGCTGCGCCTCGGTCTGCCCGGGATACGCGCGCAGTTGCTGGTGGTAGTCATCGACCGCCTTCGGGATCACGTCCCACCACAGCCGCTTGGCCGTCCGCGGCTTGAGATACATGAAATAGCTCAGCGATTCGGTGCTGGCATAGGTCAGCCACTCGTCGATGCTCAGCCCGTTGCCCCTGGACTTGCTGATCTTCTCGCCGTTCTGGTCCAGAAACAGCTCATAGGTGAAATGCTCGGGCGCCTGCCCGCCGAGGATCGCGCAGATGCGGTCATAGACCGGCGTGTTGGTCGAGTGATCCTTGCCATACATCTCGAAATCCACGTCCAGCGCCGCCCAGCGGGCGCCGAAATCGGGCTTCCATTGCAGCTTCACGTTGCCGCCCGTCACCGGGAGCGTCCATTCGCGGCCATCCTCGTCATCGAAGGTGACCTCGCCGCGCGCGCCGTCCACATGCTTCATCGGCACATAGAGCACGCGGCCGGTTTCGGGGTGGATCGGCAGGAAGATCGAATAGCTCTGGGCCCGCTCGTCGCGCAGCGTCTTGAGCATGACCTCCATCAGCGCGTCGTAGCGCTCGGCGGCGCGCAGCAGCACCGGATCGAACCGGCCCGAGCGGTAGAATTCGGTCGCCGAGATGAACTCGTAGTCGAACCCGAAGGTGTCCAGGAACCGGCGCAGCATGGCGTTGTTGTGCGCGCCGAAGCTGTCATGCGTGCCGAAGGGGTCGGGCACGTCGCTCAGCGGCTTTTGCAGATGGTCGCGCAGCGCGTCCGCGTCGGGCACGGTGTCGGGGACCTTGCGCATCCCGTCCATGTCATCGGAAAAGCACACCAGCCGGGTGGGGATATCGCTGATCGCCTCGAAGGCGCGGCGGACCATGGTGGTGCGCGCGACCTCGCCGAAGGTGCCGATATGCGGCAGCCCCGACGGCCCGTAGCCGGTCTCGAACAGCACATGGTCCTTGGGCGTCCTGCGCGCCTCGATGCGTTTGAGCACGCGGCGGGCTTCCTCGAACGGCCAGGCCTTCGATTGCATCGCGGCGTCCTTGAGCGTCGACATCGGCAGATCACATCTCTGTTCGGGCGGGCGCCCCATGCGCCTGCGGGCACCGCTCCCTATTGCCCGGGCGCGCGCGGGTCAATAAGACAGTGCCGTTGCAGAAGGGTTCCGACCATGTCCCTCCCCCATACCCCGCCGCCGCTCACCCCGCAGGATTGCCTTGTCGCGGTCATGATCGCGGTGTCGGCGTCCAATTCCGACATCCGCACCGCCGAGCTGGTGACGATCCAGTCGGTTGTGAACCACCTGCCGGTCTTCGCCGACTACGACGCCGATCGCACCCGCGCCGTGGCCGAGACGGTGTTCGAGCTCTTCGAGCATGAGGAGGGGCTGGACGCGTTCTTCGCGCTGCTGCGCGCCAACCTGCCCGAACGGCTGACCGAAACCGCCTATGCGCTGGCCTGCGATGTCGCCGCCGCCGATGGCACGCTGGACCAGACCGAGTTGCGGATGCTCGAGGAGATCCGCCACGAACTGAACGTCGACCGGCTGCACGCGGCGGCGATCGAGCGGGGCGCCCGCGCGCGGCACATGCGCGCCTGAGGCTTGCACGCAGGCCGCGGGACGGATACCGATAGCGCTAACGCCCCAGCCGCAGGAGCCGCCATGACCCCCCAGCAGCAAAGCGCGCTTACCGCGCAGATCTGCGCGATCGCCCCCGTGATCCCCGTGCTGGTGATCGAGGACGCCACCCACGCCCGCCCGCTGGCCGAGGCGCTGATCGCCGGCGGGCTGAGCGTGCTCGAGGTGACCTTGCGCACCCCCTGCGCGCTGGAGGCCATCGCCGCGATGGCGGCGGTCGAGGGCGCGACCGTCGGCGCGGGCACCCTGCTCACCCCCGAGGATGTGCGCGCCGCGCGCGCTGCGGGCGCGAGCTTCGGGGTGTCGCCCGGCGGCACCGCGCCGGTGGTCGACGCCTGCGTGGCCGAGGCGCTGCCGCTGCTGCCCGGCGCCGCCACCGCGACCGAGGCGATGACGCTGATGGATCGCGGCTACACCGTGCAGAAGTTCTTTCCGGCCGAGGCGATCGGCGGCGCCGCAGCGCTCAAGGCGCTGGCCTCGCCGCTGCCGCAGATCCGGTTCTGCCCCACCGGCGGGATCGACGCGGCGCGCGCGCCTGCCTATCTGTCGCTGCCCAACGTGGTCTGCGTGGGCGGAAGCTGGGTTGCGCCGAAAGCGGCACTCGCCGCGGGCGACTGGCCCGAGATCACCCGCCTCGCCCGCGACGCTGCCGCCCTGCCGCGCGGCTGAGCGCGGCGCCGATACTGCAGCGCCGCAACCGATCACGGCAACCAGAACACACGGGAAGCAGTCGCGCCGAGCCGCGCAGCGCCGTGCCCGGGTGCGGCGATGCGTCGGTGAGGCTATGGCGCTTTATGGCAGCCAGATCCGCGCGACTTCGGAGCCACGCGCGTTTGGCAGCAAACTCGCCGTGCCGGGGCTGGGCACGGCGATGCGCGGCGGCCTGCGGCCTTTGCTCCGCGCAGAGGGGTTTTCCTGGACGGACCGCCTCTTTTGTGGCTGAGCACCCGGGTCAGCCCCCGCCGCCCGGCTCAAAGCCCCAGCTTCGCGGTGACGATGGCGTTCACCGCCTTGGGGTTGGCCTTGCCGCCGGTGGCCTTCATCACCTGACCCACGAACCAGCCCGCAAGCTTGGGGTTGGCCTGCGCCTTTTCCACCTGCGCGGGGTTGGCGGCGATGATCTCGTCCACCGCGGCCTCGATCGCGCCGGTGTCGGTGACCTGCTTCATGCCGCGCGCCTCGACGATCTCGGCCGGGTCGCCGCCCTCACGCCAGACGATCTCGAACAGGTCCTTGCCGATCTTGCCCGAGATCGCGTCGGAGCGGATCAGCCGCACGATGCCCGCCAGCTGCGCCGCGGAGACAGGGCTGTCGGCGATCTCCAGCCCGTCCTTCTTGAGCCGGCCGAACAGCTCGTTGATGACCCAGTTCGCGGCCATCTTGCCGTCACCGGCCTCGGCCGCCACGGCCTCGAAATAGGCGGCGTTGACCACATCGGCGGTCAGCACCGACGCGTCATAGTCGCTCAGCCCGAAATCGGCCATGAAACGCGCCTTCTTGGCGTCGGGCAGCTCGGGCAGCGCGGCGGCGATGGCGTCGACCCACTCCTGCTCGAGCTCCAGCGGCAGCAGGTCGGGGCACGGGAAATAGCGGTAGTCATGCGCCTCTTCCTTCGAGCGCATGGACCGCGTCTCGCCCCGGTCGGGGTCAAAGAGCCGCGTTTCCTGCACCACCGCGCCGCCATCCTCGAGGATCGCGATCTGGCGGCGCGCCTCGAAATCGATCGCGGCCTGGATGAAGCGCATCGAGTTCATGTTCTTGATCTCGCACCGCGTGCCCAGATGCGAAAAATCCTGCGTTTCCTGGTAGCGCTCGTAATCGCCCGGACGGCAGACGCTGACATTCACATCCGCGCGCAGGTTGCCGTTCTGCATGTTGCCGTCGCAGGTGCCCAGATAGCGCAGGATCTGGCGCAGCTTGGTGACATAGGCGGCGGCTTCCTCGGGGCCGCGGATGTCGGGGCGGCTGACGATCTCCATCAGCGCGACCCCGGTGCGGTTGAGGTCCACGAAGGACATGTTCGGGTCCATGTCGTGGATCGACTTGCCCGCATCCTGTTCGACATGGATCCGCTCGATCCGCACGCGCCGCGCCACGCCCTCGCCCATCTCCACCATCACCTCGCCCTCGCCCACCAGCGGGTGGTAAAGCTGGCTGATCTGATAGCCCTGCGGCAGATCCGGGTAGAAATAGTTCTTGCGGTCGAACGCGCTGAGCAGGTTGATCTGCGCCTTCAGCCCCAGCCCGGTGCGCACTGCCTGTTCGATGCAGAATTCGTTGACCACCGGCAGCATCCCCGGCATCGCGGCGTCGACGAAGCTGACATTGGAATTCGGCTCGGCCCCGAAGCGGGTCGAGGCGGCCGAGAACAGCTTGGCGTTCGAGGCCACCTGCGCGTGCACCTCCATCCCGATGACCAGCTCCCACTCGCCGGTCGCGCCTGCGATCCGCTTCGGCGTGGGCGACTCGGTGCGCAGATCAAGCATGGGGTCGTGTCCTCCTGGGTCCGTTGGCGGTGTTCTAGAGCATCGCGGACCGGGTTGGAAACCGCCTTTTCGCGCCCCATCGGCGGGGCATCGCCGAAAACGGCCCCCACGCGGGGCGGGGGCTTGCCTTGGCGCCTGGTGCGCCGCAAGCGACGCCTGCCGCCCGGTTGGTGGGTGGCGCCACCCTGAACAGGTCCGATGACACTTTCCTTCCGCCCCCTGCGCGCACTTTCCGCCGCGCTTGCGCTGTCGCTCTCTGCCGGCTGCACCCTGGCCACCCCCGACGCGCCCGAAGAGGCGCCGCTGGAGATCGTCACCCGCTGGGATCACCGCCCCGAGGCGCCGATCTGGAACGCCGCAATGATCGACGCCACCCGCAACGGCGCCCGCGCGCTGGTCGAGACCGTGCCCGCCGATATCGACACCTTCTGCCCGGGCTATGCCGAGGCCGAGCCGATCGCGCGCAAGGCGTTCTGGGCGGGGCTGTTTTCCGGCCTCGCCCGATTCGAAAGCGGCTGGCGCCCCGAGGCGTCGGGCGCCGGCGGGCGGTTCCGCGGGCTGCTCCAGATCTCGCCTGCCACGGCGCGGCATCATGGTTGTGACCTGTCGGCGTCGGCGGGGCTCTATGACGGGGCGACCAACCTGCGCTGCGCCGCGCGGATCGCCGCCAACGCGGTCGAACGCGACGGCGTGGTGGTCGGCGGTTCCGGGGCGTGGGGCGGCGTGGCACGCGACTGGCCGCCGATGCGCAACGCCCGCAAACGCGCCGAGATTGCCGAGTTCACACGCGCCCTGCCCGCCTGTCAGCAGTGACCCTCGCGCCGGGCAGCCTCAGCGCCCGGCGTGGATCCATCCGCCGCCAAACACGCGCGTGCTGTCGGGGTCGTAGAACACGCAGGCCTGCCCGGGGCTGACCCCTTCCTCGGGCGACAGCAGCTCGACCGCAGCCTCGGTCTGCGACAGGGGGCGGATCACGGCTTCGGTCGGCGGGCGGGTCGAGCGCAGCTTGACCGCCAGCGGCCATTCGGCGCGCGAGGCGAAAGGCGCATCGCCCAGCCAGTTGATCTCGCGCACCGGCACCGTGCGCGTGGCCAGCGCGGCGCGCGGCCCGACCACCACGCGCCGCGTGTCCGGCTCCAGCCGCACCACGTAAAGCGGATCGG
>PUOA01000275.1 GCA_003551925.1 Paracoccaceae bacterium | reverse complement strand
CCGACATCGACCAGCTCGAACAGGTATTCCACGTGGTCGTTCATCAGCCCGATGCAGCCGTTGGATGCGCGGCGTCCGATCTTGGCCGGGTTGTCGATGCCGTGGATCCGGTAGAACTGCCAGCTCAGGTTCATTGCCCGCGTTCCCATCGGGTTGTCGGGGCCGGGCTCCACGCGCGCGGGCAGCGAGGGGTCGCGTTCGCGCATGTTGGGGGTGGGGATCCAGACCGGGTCACGGCGCATCAGGGTGATGCGGGTGTGACCGCGGCGGGTGAACTCCTCGGACATGGGCACCGAAGTCGGGTAGACCAGCGTGGTGCTCTCATCCTCGGACCAGTAATGAAGCGCGCGCGAGTCGGTGTCGCACAGGATCGCGCCGTTGCGCAGGGTGTCGAAGTGATCGCGCCAGTCGTGGTTGCGGAAGCCCATGACGTTGCGGCGCGCGGTGCGCACCGGGGCCTCGGCCTCGTAATCGGGCAGTTCGGCGCGCAGCACGCCAGGCGCGGCAAGACCACCCAGCAGCGCTGCCCCGGTGCCCAGAAGCGCGCGGCGGGTAAGGCGGTTGGATGACATGGTCGGACCCTTTCATTCGGTAATTTCCGCCGCATGGATGCGACAAAGCCGCGCGAATCGCAAGTAACGAGGCTGTAACAGGCGTCGCGCGTGGCGCGCGGGCCTCATCCCGACACGGTGTCGCGCACCGCCGGCGGCGGGGCGAGCGCGGCGTCGCCCGGCGTGTAGGCGTCCGACACCGCGGCGGCGGCGCGCGCGGCGCTGTCGGCGCAGGCGGCGTGGATGCGGGCCAGCGGCTGGCCGCGCGCGACCGGTGTGCCGAGCGGCAGCAGCCGGTCGACGCCGACGCGCGGGTCGATCCCGTCGCTGGCGCGGCGCCGCCCACCGCCAAGTTCGATCACCGCGATGCCCACCGCGCGCGTGTCGCAGCGCGCGAGCACCCCGTCCGCCGGGGCGGGAACGTCGACGATCACCGGCGCGGCGGGCAGATAGGCGGCGGCGCGGTCGATGAAATCCGCGGGCCCACCCAGCGCGGCGACCATGCGCCCGAAGCGTTCGGCCGCCGCGCCCGAGGTGATGGCGGCCTCGATCCGCGCGCGGCCCTCCGCGGCGTTCGCCGCCAGCCCCGACAGCGCCAGCAGGTCGCCGCCCAGCGTGCAGGTGACCTCCCACAGTCGCGGGTCGGGCGTGCCGGTCAGGAAGGCCACGGCGTTGGCGACCTCGAGCGCGTTGCCGGCGGCCGAGGCCAGCGGCTGGTCCATGTCGGTGATCCGCGCCGCCGTGCGGCAACCGGCGCCGTTGGCGACATCCACCAGCGCGCGGGCGAGGGTCTGCGCAGCCTCGGCGTCGGCCATGAAGGCGCCGTTGCCGCATTTGACGTCAAGCACCAGCGCCTGCAGCCCGCCGGCGAGCTTCTTGGACAGGATCGAGGCGGTGATCAGGTCGATCGATTCGACCGTCGCGGTCACGTCGCGCACCGCGTAGAAGCGCCGGTCGGCGGGCGCGATGTCGTCGGTCTGGCCGATGATGGCGCAGCCGGCCTGCGCCACGGCGGCCCGGAACCGCGCGGCATCGGGCTGGCTGATGTAGCCGGGGATCGCGTCGAGCTTGTCGAGTGTGCCGCCGGTATGGCCCAGCCCCCGCCCCGAGATCATCGGCACCCACGCTCCGCAGGCCGCCAGCGCCGGGGCCAGCATCAGCGACACGTTGTCGCCCACGCCGCCGGTGGAGTGCTTGTCGACCACGGGCCCCGCCGCTTCGGGCCAGTCCAGAACGGTCCCCGAATCGCGCATCGCCAGCGTCAGGGTCACGCGCTCGTCGCGGGTCATGCCGCGCCAGAGCACGGCCATGGCGAAGGCGGCGAGTTGCCCCTCGCTGAGGTGACCGTTCGTGATCCCGGCGACGATCTGGCGAATTTCGGCGTCGCCGAGTGTGTGGCCGTCGCGCTTGCGGCGGATGATCTCCTGGTTCAGCATCGCGGTCCGTCCGTTTCTCGAGCGCGCATCGCCCCGCCCGGGCGGCGCGCCCACCCACCCGCCCCGCGCCGCCCGGGCGGGGCGATGCGCGCAGCGGAGGTCAGCCTAGCCGCGGGGGCGCCCCGATGCCAAGCCGGTTTCGGGCTTGTCATTCCGGTGCCGGGCTGGTGCAGTCGAACCCATGTTCGCCCCCCGCCCGGAGGCATCGGCGTGACGTCCGAGCAAACCCTGATTTCGGCGATCCTGCTGGTCACGATGGCACTGTTCATCTGGGGCCGCTTCCGCCACGACGTGGTGGCGCTGGCCGCGCTGCTGGCGGCGGTGATCGCGGGGCTGGTGCCTGCCGATGACGCGTTTTCGGGGTTCGGACACCCGGCGGTGATCACCGTGGCCTGCGTGCTGATCCTCAGCGCCGGGCTGCAGAATTCGGGTGCGGTGGACATCCTGTCGCGCGCGGTGATCCCCGAGCGCGCGGGACGACTGGCCAGCATGAGCGCGCTCTTGCTGCTGGGCGCGGCGCTGTCGGGGTTCATGAACAACGTGGGCGCCATGGCGCTGCTGATGCCGGTGGCGGTGCAACTGGCGGGTCGGCTGGAACTGACGCCGGGGCAGGTGCTGATGCCGCTGGCCTTCGGGACCATCATGGGCGGGATGACCACGCTGGTGGGCACGCCGCCCAACCTGATCGTGTCGGGGTTCCGGTATGACGAGGGGTTCGGCGCCTTCGCGATGTTCGATTTCGCGCCGGTGGGCGTTGCGGTCGCGCTGGCGGGCGTGCTGCTGATCGCGCTGCTGGGCTGGCGGCTGGTGCCCGCGCGCCGCCCCGCCGGCGACGAGGATTTCCGCACCGCCCCCTACATGACCGAGGTGCGCATCGGCGAGAAGGACAAGGCCGCCGGGCTGACCCTGCGCGCGTTCGAGCGCGAGATGGAGAGCGCCGACGCGCAGGTGATCGCGCTGGTGCGCAACGAGGTCCGCATGCAGGCCCCGCATGGCGGGCGCAAGCTGCGCCCGGGCGACGTGCTGACCATCGAGGCCGAGGTCGACGGGCTGGCCAAGGCGCTGGCGCGGCTGGATCTGAAGCTCGAGGAATCCGCGTCGCGCTCGGGCGGAAGGGACGCGGCACGTGACGAGGCGGCGGAGGGGGACGCCCCGTCCGACAAGGACCGCGACGGCGGCAAGCGCAGGAGCCCCGCCACGCTGCGCGAGGTGGTGGTGCAGCCGGGCTCGCCCGTGATCGGGCGCACCGCGCTGGGGCTGCGGCTGCGCACGCGCTACGGGATCAACCTGTTGGGGCTGGCGCGCGAGGGTCGGCGCACGCAGGCGCGGCTGCGCTCGGTGCAACTGAAGGCAGGCGACCTGCTGCTGCTGCAGGGCGACCCCGAGGTGCTGGCCGACTTCACCGCCGAGACCGACTGTCTGCCGCTGGCCGAGCGCGCGTTGCGCATCCCCGACAGGCGCAAGGCGGTGCTGGCGGTGGCGATCATGGGGCTGGCGGTGGCGCTGGTCAGCTTCGGGCTGCTGCCCGCCGCGCCGGCCTTTGCGCTGGCGGTGGTCGCGTCCATTGTTGCGGGCACGGTCCCGGTGCAGAAGGTCTGGGCGCAGGTCGACTGGCCGGTGATCGTGTTGCTGGGCGCGCTGATCCCGGTGGCCAAGGCGGTTCAGGTCACGGGCACGGCCGATCTTGTGGCGCTTCAGCTTGTCGAGACCGTCGCGCGCGGGCACGTGGTGGCGAGCCTTGCCGTGATCCTGATCGTGACGATGTTCCTGTCGGACATCATGAACAACGCCGCCACCGCCGCGATCATGGCCGCGATCGCGCTGGGCACCGCCAGGACGCTGGAGGTCAACCCCGACGCGTTCCTGATGGCGGTGGCGATCGGCGCGTCCTGCGCGTTCCTGACGCCCATCGGGCACCAGAACAACACGCTGATCCTGGGCCCCGGCGGGTTCCGCTTCACCGATTACTGGCGACTGGGCCTGCCGCTGGAGGCGCTGGTCGTCGCCGTGTCGGTGCCGCTGCTGCTGATCGTCTGGCCGCTGTAAGGCTCAGGCCCCGGCCAGCGGGCCGTAGAGGATCAGCGCGGGCGCGGTGCCGCCGGTATCAAGCGCGCGCGCCAGCGCCGCGAGGGTGCTGCGCGTCAGGCGCTGGTCGGGGTGGCTGACGTTTTCGGCCAGCAGCGCGGGGGTGTCGCCGGGCAGCCCTGCGCCCAGCAGTTGCTCGGCCAGCGCGGCGAAGGTGCGTTTGGGCATGAACACCACGGTCGTGGCTTCGGGGTCGGCGAGCGCCTCGAGCCGCAGGCCGTCGGGCAGCGCGCCGCGCACGTCATGGCCGGTGACGAACTGCACGCGCCGCGCGCTCAGCCGCCGGGTGAGGGGGATGCCGGCCGCCGCCGCCGCGGCGCTGGCCGAGGTGACGCCGGGGATGACCTCGAACCCTATGGCGGCGGCGCGGCAGGCGTCGAGCTCCTCCTCCAGCCGGCCGAAAATGCCGGGATCGCCCGATTTCAGCCGCACCACGCGCGCGCCGGTCTGCGCGAATTCCACCACCAGCCGGCTGACATGGTCCTGCCGGGGCGAGGGGCGCCCGGCGCGCTTGCCCACCGCGATCAGCTCGGCGCCGTCGCGGGCGTGGCTCAGGATCGGGCCCGAGGACAGGTCGTCGAACAGCACCGCGTCGGCGGCCTGCAACCGCGCCACGGCCTTGAGCGTCAGCAGCTCCGGATCGCCGGGACCCGAGCCCACGAAGGACACGAAGCCGGTCATCGCGCATCCTCGGCGATCAGGTGAAAGAAGGTGCCGCTGACCGGGCCGCGCACCGAGCCGGTTTCGGGGACCGGCGTGCCCTCGGCGTCGGTGACGCGCGCAAGCGGGGCGTCGGGCTGGGCAAGGATGGTGGAGTAGTGGAATTCGTGCCCGCGCAGCGTGGCGCCGGGGGCAAGCCCGGGCATCGGCGCGTCCAGCGTCGCGCGGCGGTAGCCCAGATGCAGCTTGCGCTTTTCGTAGCTGGTCACCAGCCCCAGAAGCCCCGTCATTTCGTGCCGCGTGCCGGCCTTGTCCACCAGCGCGGCGCCCAGTGCCATGTAGCCGCCGCACTCACCGTGGACGGGGCGGGTGGCGGCGTGCGCGATCAGGCCTTGGCGGAAGCGGGACGCAGCGGCGAGCCGCCCGGCGTGCAGCTCCGGGTAACCGCCGGGCAGCCAGACCAGATCGGCGTCGGCGGCGGGCGGCTCGTCGGCGAGCGGCGAGAACGGCAGCACCTCGGCCCCGGCGCGGCGCCAACCCTCCAGCAGATGCGGGTAGGTGAAGGAAAACGCCGCATCCTGCGCCAGCGCGATGCGCTGCGCGGGCGGGTGGGGCAGGGCGCCGGGGGCGGGGGTGTGCCCGGCGCGCGCGGCGGCGCGGATCGCGGCCAGATCGACGTGCTCGCGCAGGAACGCCGCGTAGCCCGCGATGGCGGCGTCCAGATCGGGGTGCTCGACCGCCTGCACCAGCCCCAGGTGGCGTTCGGGCAGCGCCAGATCGCCGCGCCGGGGCAGCACGCCCAGCACGCGCATGCCGGCCTCCTCCATCCCCAGCCGGGCGAGGCGTTCGTGCCGGGGGCTGGCGACGCGGTTCAGGATCACGCCCGCAAAGGGCAGATCGGGGCGGAACCGCGCAAAGCCCAGCGCCACGGCGGCGGCCGATTGCGCCTGCCCCGAGGCGTCGATCACCAGCACCACCGGCCAGCCCATGCGCGCCGCGGTCTCGGCGCTCGATCCATGCCCCAGCGCGCCGGGATGCGCGACGCCGTCATAAAGGCCCATCGAGCCCTCGGCCACCGCCAGATCGGCGCCCGCGCCCTGCGCGGCGATGGCGTCCAGCAGCGCCGGCCCCATTGCCCAACTGTCCAGGTTGAATGACGCCCGCCCGCAGGCCGCGCGGTGAAAGGCGGGGTCGATGTAGTCCGGCCCGCTCTTGAATGGCTGGACGGTCGCGCCGTCCTCGGCCAGCGCGCGCAGCAGGCCCAGCATCACCGTGGTCTTGCCGGTGCCCGAAGCGGGGGCCGAGATCATCACGCCGGGGATCATTCGCGGCTGTCCCTGTAGACCGACTCCGCCGATTGCGGGCGGAAGCGGCGGTCGTAGTCGGGGGCGTAGAGCGCGCTCTCGGCGAAGCCCTCGGCGGCGAGTGCGGGGCCGACAAGGATCAGCGCGGTGCGCTCCATGCTGCCGGCGACCGCGGCCTCGATCCCTGCCAAGGGCGCGCGGACGATGCGCTGGTCGGGCCAGCTGGCGCGCCAGACCACCGCCGACGGGCAGTCGGGGCCGTAATGCGGGGTCAGATCGGCCACCACGCGGGCAAGGTTCTGGATCGACAGGTGAACCGCCAGCGTCGCGCCGGTGGCGGCGAAGGCCGACAGCGTTTCGCCCTCGGGCATGCGGCTCGCGCGGCCCGGTGTGCGGGTCAGGACCACGGATTGCGCGACCTCGGGCAGGGTGAGTTCGGTGCCCAGCGCGGCGGCGGCGGCGGCGAAGGCGGGCACGCCGGGGGTGACGGTAAACGGAATGTCCAGCGCGCGCAGGCGGCGGAGCTGCTCGCCCATCGCCGACCACACCGACAGGTCGCCCGAATGCAGCCGCGCGACGTCGAGGCCCCGCGCGTGGGCCTGCGCGATCTCGGCCATGATGTCATCGAGCGCCATCGGCGCGGTGTTCACCACCCGCGCGCCGGGGGGGCAATGCGCCAGCACCGCCTGCGGCACCAGCGAGCCGGCATAGAGGCACACGGGACACGCCGCGATCAGGTCGCGCCCGCGCAGCGTCAGCAGATCCGGGGCGCCGGGGCCGGCGCCGATGAAATGAACCGTCATGTTCCCTTCCTTGCCGCAATCGCGCAGGTTGACAACCCGTCCCGCGCCACCACGCGCGGCGTGCGCAGCACCGCGCCGGGACCGGCGGCCAGCAGCGCGCAGGCTTCGGCCACGCTGCCGGTGCCGAAGGCGGCAAGGCTGCGCGCCGATTGCGTGGGGGTGGCGACGCCGCGCAGCGCGGCATCGGGCAGCGCGATCAGCGCCACGCCCAGCGCCTCGGCCAGCGGGGCAAGCTGCGCGCGCCGCGCCTCGGGGCAAGCCAGCGCGTCGGCCTTCGCGCCGGTGGCGGCGTAGGCGGCCCGAAGCGAGCCGAGATCCGCGCGCGTGCTGCAGCCGAAGCCCGCCACGATCACCGCGTCACGCTCCATTGCACGATGGGCCGCGCCACGTCCCAGCCGGTGCGGCTGCCCAGCGGCGCGGCGCGGCCCAGATCGGCGCGCAAAAGCGACCCGCCCGCGCGGGCATGCCATTGCAGAAGCAGTGCCTCGCTTTCCAGCGTCACGGCGTTGGCGACCAGCCGCGCGCCGGGGCGCAGCGCGGGCCAGAGCGAGTCCATCAGCGCCGCCGACAACCCGCCGCCCACGAACACCGCGTCGGCCGGGGGCAGGGTGGCCAGCGCCGCAGGCGCGCGGCCCTCGATCACCTGAAGCCGGTCGGCGCCCAGCGCCTCGGCATTGGCGCGGGCGCGGGTGGCGCGCTCGGGCGAAGCCTCGACCGCGATGGCGCGCAGCGACGGGTGCGCGAGCAGCCATTCGATCGCCACCGACCCCGACCCCGCGCCGATGTCCCACAGCAACTCACCGGGGCGGGGCGCAAGCGCGGCCAGCGTCAGCGCGCGGATGGGGGCCTTGGTGATCTGCCCGTCATGCGCGAACCGCGCGTCCGCCCGGCCCGGCACCAGCGGCAGCGCGGGGCCGGGGCCTGCGACGTCGATCCCCGCGGCGACGGGGTGGGCGATGTCCTCGGGGACGGGATCGGTGGCGCGTTGGGTGCGGACCCGCTCGCGCGGGCCGCCGAGCGCTTCGAGGATGTGCAGCGTGCTGTCACCAAAGCCCAAGGCGTCCAGATACGCCGCCAGCGCCCCCACCGCCGCCCCGTCGCGCAGCAGCACCAGCGCGCGCGCGCCCGGCCCCAGATGCGGGCGCAGGCGGCTGAGCGGCGCGGCGTGCAGGCCCAGGCACGGCGTTGCCTCGAGCGCCCAGCCCAGCCGCGCGGCGGCAAGGCCAAAGGTCGACGGCCCCGGCAGCGCCGTCCATTCGCCGCGCGCCAGATGCCGGGTGACGCTGGTCCCGGCGCCGAACCAGAACGGATCGCCCGAGGCCAGCATGACCACGGCGCGCCCGCGATGGGCCAGCAGACGCGGGACGCCGTCGGCGAAGGGGACAGGCCATTCCAGCCGCTCGGCCCGCAGGTCGGGCAGCAGCGCCAGATGGCGGGGCGCGCCGGCCACCAGTTCGGCGCGGGCCAGCGCGGCGCGGCTTGCAGGGGGCAGCCCGTCTGCGCCATCCTCGCCCAGACCGATGATCGTCAGCCACGGAGCCTCAGCCATGCGCCACGTCCTTGTCCTGGGCGGAACCACCGAAGCCAGCGCGCTGGCCCGCGCGCTGGCCGAGGCCGAAATCCCCGCCACGCTGAGCTATGCCGGCCGGGTCGAGCGCCCGCGCGCGCAGCCGGTGGCGGTGCGCACGGGCGGCTTCGGCGGGGCCGAGGGGCTGGCCGCGTGGCTGCGCGCGCATGCCGTGACGCATCTGGTGGACGCCACGCACCCCTTCGCCGCGACCATCAGCGCAAACGCCATCGCCGCGGCCGAGGCCACGGGCACGCCGCTGATCGCGCTCACCCGCCCGCCGTGGCAGGCCGGGCGGGGGGACCGGTGGCAGCATGTGCCCGACATCGCCGCCGCCGTCGCCGCGCTGGACGGCCCGCCGCAGCGGGTGATGCTGGCCATCGGGCGGCAGCATCTGGCCGCCTTCGCCGCGCAGCCGCAGCACCACTATCTGTTGCGCCTGGTCGATCGCCCGCATGAGCCGCCCCCGCTGCCGCATCATGAGCTGGTCATCGATCGCGGCCCGTTCACCGAGGCTGCGGATACCATGCTCCTGCGCCTGCACAAGACCGAACGCATCGTCGCCAGGAACGCCGGCGGCAGCGGGGCGCGCGCCAAGCTGGACGCTGCGCGCGCGCTGCGGGTGGGCGTGGTGATGATCGACCGCCCCGCCATCCCCCCGCGCCCCGAGGCGCAGGCGGTTGCCTCGGTCATGGACTGGATCGCGCGCTGAGCCTTGCGCCCCGCCGTGCCGCTTGCGACATATTCCCAAATCCTCCGGAGGCCCCCCATGACCGATACCACCGACGCCGAAGCCCACCGCGCCAAGATGCAGAAGATCAAGGCCGCGCGCGCGCGGATGATGGAGACCAAGACCGGCGAGAAGGGCCTCATCATCGTCCACACCGGCGCGGGCAAGGGCAAGTCCTCGTCCGCGTTCGGGATGATCATGCGCTGCATCGCGCATGGCTTCCCCTGCGCCGTGGTCCAGTTCATCAAGGGCAATTGGGAAACCGGCGAGAAGCGCTTCCTGCGCACCCATTTCGCCGATCAGTGCCGGTTCGTGGTGTCGGGCGAGGGGTTCACCTGGGACACGCAGGACCGCGACCGCGACATCGCCGCCGCGCGCAATGGCTGGGAGCAGGCCAAGGCGCTGATTCGCGACCCGGAAATGCGGATGGTCGTGCTGGACGAGATCAACATCGCGCTGCGCTACGACTACCTGCCGCTCGACGAGGTGCTGACCTTCCTGCGCGACGAGAAGCCCGAGATGACGCATGTCGTGCTGACCGGGCGCAACGCCAAGCCCGAGCTGATCGAGATGGCCGACCTCGTCACCGAGATGACGCTGGTCAAGCACCCGTTCCGCGACGGCATCAAGGCGCAGCTGGGCGTCGAATACTGACGGCGCCGCGCCGCCGGGGGTCGCATCAGGGCGCGCGGGGGCGGGCGGTGCGGCGTAATGGGACGCAAACCCGCAGCGGAGGCCCCGAATGTTCCTGTCCGTGTTCGAGATGTTCAAGATCGGCATCGGCCCGTCCTCGTCGCACACCATGGGACCGATGGTGGCGGCGGCGCGGTTTCTGGACCATCTGCGCGCCCAGCCCTTCGCGGTGCACGGGCTGCACGCCACGCTGCACGGATCGCTTGCGTTCACCGGTGTGGGGCACGCGACCGACCGGGCGGTGATCCTCGGGCTGGCCGGGGTCACGCCGGACGCCTATGACGCCGACCGGGCCGAGGCCGCGCTGGCCGCCATCACGGCGACGGGGCGGATCGAGGTTCCGGGGCTGGGCGCGCTGACCTTCGACCCGGCGCGCGATCTGGTGTTCGATTACGGCCCGCCGCTGCCGGGGCATGCCAACGGGCTGGTCCTGCGCGCCACCGACGCGCAGGGCGACGTGATCGCCGAGGAAACCTATTACTCCATCGGCGGCGGTTTCGTGCTGACCGCGGCTGAACTGGCCGCGCCCGCCGCGTCCGCGGCCCAGGCCTTTCCCTACCCGTTCGAAAGCGCGGCACAGATGCTGGAGATGGCGCGCGCCTCGGGGCGGTCGATCGCTGCGATGAAGCGCGCCAACGAACTGCGCGTGCACGGCCCCGCCGCGCTGGACGCCGGGCTTTCCCGGATCTGGGCGGTGATGTCGGACTGCATCGACCGGGGGCTCGCGACCGAGGGCACGCTGCCCGGCGGGCTTCAGGTGCGCCGCCGCGCGCCCGCCATCGCCCGCGCGCTGCGCGCCGAGGCCGGGCTGAACCTCGCCCCGCCGCACACGGTCAATGACTGGATCAGCGTCTACGCCATGGCCGTGAACGAGGAAAACGCCGCCGGCGGGCAGGTCGTCACCGCGCCCACCAACGGCGCGGCGGGGGTGATCCCGGCGACGCTGCGCTATTGGCTGGACCATGTGCCGGGAGCAAGCCGCGACCGGATCGGTGCGTTCCTGCTCACGGCGGCGGCGATCGGGGGGCTGATCAAGCACAACGCCTCGATCTCGGGCGCCGAATGCGGTTGCCAGGCCGAGGTCGGATCGGCGGCGGCCATGGCGGCGGCGGGGCTGGCGGCGGTGATGGGCGGCAGCCCGGAGCAGGTGGAAAACGCCGCCGAGATCGCGCTCGAGCACCATCTGGGCATGACCTGCGATCCGGTGAAGGGGCTGGTGCAGGTGCCCTGCATCGAGCGCAACGGGCTGGGTGCGATCAAGGCGGTGTCGGCGGCCAGCCTTGCGCTGCGCGGGGACGGGACGCATTTCATGCCGCTCGACAACTGCATCGAGGCGATGCGCCAGACCGGCGCCGACATGAGCGCGAAATACAAGGAAACCGCGCTGGGCGGGCTGGCGGTGAACGTCCCCAATTGCTGAGCCGCGCGGGCGCGAAAATGCTTGGCAGCGCGCCGCGCGCTGTGGCATCACGATTGCATGAGGGAGTCCATCACAGAGCGCGCGCCGCGCATGGCGCTTGTCGCGCTGGCAACGTTGGCGCTGGCGGCGTGCAACCCGTTCGCGGGACCAGCGGCAGGATCACGCCACTTTTCGCAGGATTGCGCCGCCTGCCACGGCACGGATGCGCGCGGCGGCCCCGGGGGGCCGGACCTGACCATGATGGCCAGCCGCAACGACGGTGCGTTTCCGCGCCGCGCGGTGCTCGACCGGCTGGATGGCTATGGCCGCGGCTGGCTGCACGAAGACGATGCGATGCCCGAGTTCGGTCACCTGATGACCGGGCGTCTGACGCGCGTCGAACTCGACCGCGGGGCAAGCCGCCAGGTGCCCGAGCGCATGGTTGCGCTGATGGCGTATCTGGAACGCGTCCAGCGTCCCTGACGCAGCGGGTCGAAGGGCGGCAGCATGGCGTGCCGCCCTTCGCCGGGGACGTTACCGGCCGAGCGCGTCGCGCAGTTGCCGGAAGGCTTCGGGCAGAAGATCGGGGTTCTGCTCGGCGCCTTCGATGAGCTGTTCGAGCGCAAGCTCCTCGAAGCTGCTGACATCGCCGTCTTCAAGCATCTGGCGCAGGTCGTCGACGGTCAGATCCTGCGGCACGTCGGGGTCGAGCGCCTCGGGGGTCTGGGCTTCGGGGTCGACGGTCTCGGGCGCGGTTTCCGGCTCGAGCGCCTCGGGTGCCGCATCGGGTTCGACGGCCTCGGGCGCCGCCTCTGGCTCCAGCGCCTCGGG
>PUOA01000254.1 GCA_003551925.1 Paracoccaceae bacterium | reverse complement strand
CGATCCGCCTGCGCCCCGCAGCGCCGGCCCGGGCCGGATGCACCCGGCCGAGGCGGGCGCGGTCGTCGAACGCATGCTGGCCGCGCACCCCGACACGGTGCTGGTCTGCGACGGGGGCGAATTCGGGCAGTGGATGCAGGCGGTCCCGCATTCTTGCGCGCGGGTGGTCAACGGGCCTTCGGGCGCCATCGGCGCGGCGCCGGCCTATGCCATGGCGGCGGCCCTCGCGCGGCCGGGCGCGCCGGTGCTGGCGGTGATGGGCGACGGCACCGCGGGCTTCCTGCTGGCCGAATACGAGACCGCCGCGCGCGAGGGGCTGCGCTTCACCGCGCTTGTCGGCAATGACGCGCTGTGGAACGCCGAGCACCAGATCCAGCTGCGCGACTACGGCGCGGACCGCGCGCATGGCTGCGCCCTGTCGCAGGCCGCCCGCTACGACCGCGCCGCCGTGGCGCTGGGAGGGCAGGGGGTGCGCGTGGCCTCGGACGACCCCGCCGATCTGGCCGCTGCGCTTGATGCGGCACTGCGCGCCGACGGGCCGACCTGCATCGATCTGGCGATCTGCCCTGCGCCCGCACCCAGGGTCGGTGCGTCATGATGGCCGCACTGGGGGCGCTCAGCCCCGCCGAGCTGGTGCTGGTGGCGGGCATCTTCGTGCTGGGCGGGCTGGTCAAGGGCGCCATGGGCTTCGGGCTGCCGCTGGCGACCATGGCGATGCTGCCGATCTTCGTCGCGGTGGAAACCGCACTGGCGGTCAACATCCTGGTGCTGCTGCTGACCAACGTGGCGCAATTCGTCCAGATGGGCGAGATGCGCGCCACCGCCGCGCGGTTCTCGCCGGTGCTGTGGGGGTCGGTTGCGGGCATCCCGTTGGGCGCGGCCCTGGCGGCGCAGATCTCGGACGCGGTGTTGCTGGGCACGCTGGGTGCGGCGGTGCTGGTGTTCTCGGCGCTGTCGATGGGCAATGTGGCACCGACGGTGCCGCCCGCGCGTGCGACCCCCATCGGCTGGGGGGCGGGCATCCTGGGCGGCGCGGTGGCGGTGCTGACCACGGTGCCGGGGCCGATCTACGTGATGTATCTGCTGGGGCTGGGGGTTGACCGGCGCAGCTTCCTGTCGGCGCTGAGCCTGTTCTTCATCGTCACGGCGCTGTTGACTGCGGGGACCTATCTGGCGCTGGGCTTCTTCACGCCGGAGCGGCTGGTGCTGGCGGCGGTCGCGTTTCCGGCGGCGCTGCTGGGAATGTGGCTGGGCACGGCGCTGACCGCGCGCATGTCGGTCGCGCGCTTCCGGTCGCTGGTGCTGCTGGTGCTGGCGGTGCTGGGCGCGAATCTGCTGTGGCGTGCGGTGCTGGGCTGAGGCGATGGACGTCAAGTCGCTCTATACCTTTGTCGCGGTGGCCGACCACGGCAGCTTCGCGCAGGCGGCGGCGGCGCTGAACCTGTCGGCCTCGGCGATCAGCGTCCAGATGCGCGCGCTCGAAGCCGATGTCGACGTGCGGCTTTTCGACCGCTCGCGCCGCCCGCCGGTGCTGACCGCCGAAGGCCGCGCCTTCGTCGAGCGCGCGCGCGAGGTGATCGCGACCTGGGAGGACCTCTCGCACAGCCTGCGCCGCGACAGCAACGCCGGGCGGCTGCGCCTTGGCGCGGTGCACACCGCGGTCTCGACCCTGCTGCCCCCCGCGCTGCAGCGGCTGCGCGGCAGCCACCCGAAGCTGGGGCTGCGGCTGAGCACGGGGCTGGCGCATGACCTGGAAGCCGCGCTGCGCGCCGGGATGATAGACGCTGCGCTGATCACCGGCCCCGAGACCGCCGCCCCGGGCTTTGCCTTTCACATGGTCTGCATGCAGCGGCTGGTGGTGGTCGCCCATCCCTCGGCCGAGGGCACGGACGCGCGGTCCGTGCTGGAGCGCAACCCCTATATCCGCTTCTCGCGCCAGGCCCGGGTCGGCGAGATGGTCGAGCGCGCGCTCGACGCCCAGCGCCTGCGTGTGCATCCGGCGATGGAGATCGACACCCAGGACGGGGTGATGGCGCTGGTCGCGGCGGGGCTCGGGGTCTCGGTGGTGCCCGAATACCCGCGGCTGCAACGCGGCGATCTGCGGGTGATGCCGATGGGGCCGGGCGCACCGACCCGCGCCCTGGGGCTGATGTTCGATGCCACCGGCCCGCGCCGACGGTTCTGCGCGGCGCTGGCCGAGGCGTTGCGCGATGCTGCCCGCGCGGCAGGAATGGACGCGCCCACCGCGCCCTGAGCGCCACGAAAAACGCCCGCGAGCACGAGGCTCGCGGGCGTTCCGTTTTCAGGCGCGCCGGGTCTAGCGCGGTTCGCTCATCAGCCCGCGGATAAGCGCGTAGCACGCCACCAGCAGGATGATCGCGAACGGCAACCCGGTCGAGATCGCCGCCGCCTGCAAAGCGGCAAGCCCGCCGCCGATCAGCAGCACCGCGGCCACGACGCCTTCGAAGATCACCCAGAACACGCGCTGGCTGACCGGAGCGTTGATCTTGCCGCCGGCGGTGATGGTGTCGATCACCAGCGACCCCGAATCCGAGGAGGTGACGAAGAACACGATCACCAGCACGATCGCCACGACCGAGGTGATGGCCGCGAAGGGCAGCTCCGACAGCATCGCGAACAGCGACAGCTCCGGCACGTAATCGGCGATCACGAACTCGAAGACCTGCGCATCGGCCACGGTATCGATCAGCTGGTTGATGGCGTTGCCGCCGAAGGCGGTCATCCACAGCACCGACACCAGCGTCGGCACGATCAGAACGCAGGTGATGAACTCGCGCACCGTGCGGCCGCGGCTGACGCGGGCGATGAACATGCCCACGAAGGGCGACCAGCTGATCCACCAGGCCCAGTAGAACGCCGTCCATCCCTGGCGGTAGCCGTCATCCTCGCGGCCCACGGGGTTCGACAGCGCCAGGATCTCGCTGGCATAGGCGCCGAAATTGCCGATGAACTGCGACAGCAGCGCGATCGTCGGCCCCGCGAGCAGCACGAACCCCAGCAGCAGCCCGGCGAGGATCATGTTCAGCTCGGACAGCCGCTTTACCCCGCCCTCGAGCCCGCGCAGCACCGAGATCAGCGCAAAGCAGGTGATGATCGCGATCAGCACGACCGCGAAATTGGTGCTGTCCTCGATCCCGTCAAGTTCGAACACGAAGGCGATCCCGGCCGCCGCCTGTTCCGCCCCGAAGCCCAGCGAGGTCGCCAGCCCGAAGAGCGTTGCGAACACCGCCAGGATGTCGATGACGTGCCCGGGCCAGCCCCAGATCCGCTCGCCGAAGATCGGATAGAACATCGACCGGACGGTCAGCGGCAGGCCCTTGTTGTAGGCAAACAGCGCCAGGCTCAGCGCCACGATGGCGTAGATGGCCCAGGGGTGCAGCCCCCAGTGATAGATCGTGCCGGCCATGGCGGTGCGGCGCGCGGCCTCGACGGTGGCGGGGTCCATCAACTCGCCATCGACGATGCCGATGTCGCGGCCCAGCGGCGTGTCGCCCCACGGTGTCGCGAAGTAATAGGCCGGCTCCAGCACGCCGAAGAACATCAGCCCGATGCCCATCCCGGCGGCGAACAGCATTGCCAGCCAGCCCGCATAGCTGAAATCCGGCGTTGCCTCGGCGCCCCCGATCCGGACCTTGCCCAGCGGCGAGATCAGGATGCCGAGGCAGACCAGCACGAAGATGTTGCCCGCGGTCAGGAACACCCAGTCGAAGGTCGAGGTCAGGAAGACGCGCAGATCGCCCAACGCGCCACCCACGCTGTCCAGAAACAGCAGGATGACCGCAACGAACAGGATCACGACACCCGCCGAAATCGCAAAGACCGGGTTGTGGATGTCCAGCCCCAGCGGGCCGATCCTGGGGGTGATGTTGTCCTGTCCGATCTCGTAATCGGTTTCGATGACGTCCGATGCCCCCTCGGGCGCCGGCAGGTCCTCGGTCTCCGGTTCGTCGCTCGTGCTCATGTGTTGCCCTTTCTTGGTTCAGGTTTTCCGCGCGCCGCTCAGCGCACCAGAAAGACCGATGCGGTGCTGTGCGCGGCGACCGTCGCGCCATGCCCGGCCCAGAGGTAATCGGCGACCCCGGGGATGTGCGATGCCATCACCACCAGATCGGCGCCCAGCTCGTCGATGGCGCGGCGCAGGATCCTGTCGGTGTCGATCGCGGGGTCGGTGCTGGTGTAGGACCGCGCATCGGCGCTGATTGCGTGTTTTTGCGATTGCTCTTGCGCGAAGGCGGCGAGCTTCGCCTCGAATTCGCCGGGCGAGTGCGCGACCGACGTCGGGGTCTCGGCCGTGACCGACACGAACGTCACCGGGGCATCGTAGTGCCGCGACAGGTCCGCCGCGGTCTGCAAGGCCCGCGGCAGACGGTCCACATGGGCCAGATCAACCGGCACCGCGATTTTCTGGTACACGTTATCCCTCCTGTTGCTTGTGGTGTCGGGGCGGCCCCACGCATGGGCAGGAATCCGCCGATACCCGACGCTAGCACGCCAAAGGGGCGCACTTAAACCGTTAGCGACAGAAATAGTCCGATTGCGACAAAACCCAGGCCGATCCCCGGATCGCCGGAGCCGTGCTCACACCGGATTGGGCAGCGCGCGGCCTTCCGCCAGCGCAATGGCATTGTCCAGTGCCATCATCCCCATCGCTTCGCGCACATCGAGCGCGGCGGTGCCAAGATGCGGCAGCAGCACCACGTTTTCCATCGCGCGCAGGGCGTTGGGCACCTGGGGTTCGAACTCGTAGACATCGAGCCCCGCGCCCGCGATCGCGCGATCCTGCAGCGCGGCAATCAGCGCCGCTTCGTCCACCACGTCGCCGCGCGCGATGTTGATCAGATGCGCGTGGGGGCGCATCGCGGCAAGCGCGTCCGCATCGATCAGGTGCCGGGTTCCGGCACCGCCGGGCACGGCGATGACCACGATGTCCGCCGCGGCCATCACGTCGGCGACCGAGCCCAGCTGCCGCGCGGACACGCCCTCCACAGCGCGGGGCGAGCGGTTGTGGAACACCACCTCCATCCCCAGCCCCAGATGCGCGCGCCGCGCCACCGCCTGCCCGATCCGGCCCATGCCGATGATGCCCAGAACCTTGCCGCCCAGATGCATGCCCAGAAGCTGCGTCGGGTGCCAGCCCTGCCACTTGCCGGCGCGCACCAGCCGCTCGCCCTCGCCCGCGCGGCGCGCGCTCATCAGCATCAGCGTCAGCGCGATGTCGGCCGTGGCGTCTGTCACCGCGCCGGGGGTGTTGGTCACGGCGACACCCACGGCGCGCGCCGCGTCCACGTCGATATGATTGTAGCCCACGCCGAAATTGGCCAGCAAACGGCAGCGCGGGCGCGGCACCTCGGCGAAGACGGCGGCATCGAAGACATCGCCCAGCGTCGGAACCACCACGTCATAGAGCGTCAGCGCGGCGCGCATCTCGCCGGGTTTCAGCGCCGTGGTCTGCGCGCGTTCGGTCACGTTGAAGCGCGCGCGCGCCGCCTCGGTCACGCGCGGGGGCAGGGGCCGGGTGATATACATCTCCATTGCGCACCCCCCTCAGTGCAGCCGCGCGCCCGGCGACACGGCCGTGTCCGGAGCCACCAGAACCACCGCGCCGTCGGCGTCGCTGACCCCCAGCACCAGCACCTCGGAGCGGAAGGGTCCGATCTGGCGCGGCGCGAAATTCACCACC
Organism: Paracoccaceae bacterium; assembly: GCA_003551925.1. Taxonomy (GTDB): domain Bacteria; phylum Pseudomonadota; class Alphaproteobacteria; order Rhodobacterales; family Rhodobacteraceae; genus Rhabdonatronobacter. The sequence continues at coordinate 6,386 of PUOA01000254.1, read as the reverse complement.
GCCATGACCTGCCGCCCGATCAGCGCCTCGGGGGTGTAATGCGCCGTGATCTGGGCCGAGGATTTGCGCTCGCCGATCTCGGGGCCGAAATCGATCCACAGCTTCAGCGCCGGCTTGCGCGCCTCGGGGAAAGGCTCGGCGCGGGTGACGCGCCCGACGCGGATGTCGACGGCCGCGAAATCGGCATGGGCGATCGTCACTGCCCCAACTCCCGCGAGCGCGCCGCCGCCGCCGCCACGGTGCGTCGCATCAGCGGCCCCAACCCGGACTCCGCGTCCATCAGCACATCCAGCCCGGCGGCGGTGGTCCCGCCCGGGCTGGTGACGTTGGCGCGCAGCTGCGCAGCGCTGTCGCCGGCAGCATCCGCCAGCGCGCCCGCGCCCGTCACCGTCGCGCGCGCCAGCCGCATGGCCAGCACCGCGTCCAGCCCCTCGGCCTCGCCCGCGGCGGCCAACGCCTCGATCATGTGGAACACATAGGCCGGACCCGACCCCGACAGCGCCGTGACGGCATCCATCTGCCGCTCGTCGCGCAGCCGCACCACATCGCCCACCGATCGCATCAGCGCCTCGGCCATGTCGAGCGCCGCGTCCCCGGCCTGCGCGTTGCCCACCAGCGCGGTGATCCCGCGCCCGATCGCCGCGGGCGTGTTCGGCATGGCGCGCACCACCGGCGTGCGCGCGCCAAGCGCGGCCTCGAACGCGGCGATGGGCGTGCCCGCGGCGACCGACACGAACAGCGTGCGCCCGGTGCCCAGGGCCTGCAGCACCGGCAGCGCCTGGCCCATCATCTGCGGCTTCACCGCCACCACCGCCACCGCCGGCGCATCCGGCAATTCGCCGTTCAGATGCACCCCACGCCGCTGCAGCCAGTCCGATGGCTGCGGCTCCAGCACATGCACCGCCCGCGCCGCGACGCCGCGCTCCAGCCAGCCCTGCAGCATGGCCGAGCCCATGCGCCCGCAGCCCACCAGCACCATCCCCTCGCGGTTGATCGCGTCCATGCATCCCTCCTGCGCCTGCCCCGTGACGCTTGCACGCGCCGCGCCGTGGCGTCAATCGCCCCGCTGCCCCTTCATCCTGACGAAAATATCCTCGGGGGGGCTCGGCCCCGCGGGGCCGAGCGGGGGGCGCGAGCGCCCCCCTCCATCAGCAGCCACCCGCGCGGTCCGGCACGGTCAGGCGCGCCCATAGGCCTCGGCGATCGCCATGTCCAGCGCCTGCGCGGGCGGACGGTCGCCCCAGACCACCAGCTGGAAGGCGGGGTAGAAGCGCTCGCAGGCGTGCACCGCGCTGGTGATCATGCGCCCGACCTGCGGTCCCGTCGCCGGCTGCCCCCCGGCCAGCAGCAGGCCGTAGCGCCACACCATCAGGCCCTGACCCTCCCAAAGGCTGAACGCCCCTGACCACAGCATGTCATTGGCGCGGTTGATGGTGTCGTGCAGCGCGGCACGGCGCGGCTCGGGCGGTTCCATCTCGAACGAGCACAGCAGCCGCAGCGTCTCGTCGCTCGCGGACCAGGCAAGCGTGAGCGCATAGCTGCGCCACTGCCCGGTCACGGCCATGGCGATCTGGTCCTCGCCCATCCGGTCGAAGTCCCAGGAATGCGCCTCGGCCAGGGTCTCGACGATGTCGATGGGGTGGATGTCGCTGATCGCCAACTCCGGGTCCGCAAGTGCCATCGCTCTGCCTCACATCTGTTGTCGCCGCCTGCACTGCTCCCACCATCAGCGGTGGGTCGGGCGAGAGCCTGTAGCCGTCCTGTACAGGACTTACAACATATGGTGGGCCGAAACCGCGCCGCCTGTAAAGAAAAATCCGCGCGCGCAGGTGATTGCCGGCGACTGTGGCACAGCGGCGCCACCTCGCAGACCACGCGCCCCCGCTCGCGGGTCTAGAGCGGCCAGAACAGCGGAATCACCGCGCTCACCGTCAGCGCGATCAGCAGGTTCAGGGGGATGCCGACCTTCAGGAAATCGGTGAAGCGGTAGCCGCCGGGGCCATAGACCAGCGTGTTGGTCTGATAGCCGATCGGCGTGGCGAAGCTGCACGAGGCCGCGACCATCACCGCCACCACCAGCGGCCGCGGGTCGACCCCGATCAGCGCGGCAAGCCCGATCACCACCGGGGTCACCAGCACCGCGACGGCGTTGTTGGTGACCAGTTCGGTCAGCAGCACGGTCAGCAGATAGACCGACAGCACGAGCAGGAACGGAGACAGGCCCTGCATCGACGGCGCGGCGGCATCGACGATCAGTGCCACGGCGCCCGCCTCCTGCAGCCCCGCGCCCACGGCGAGCATCCCGAAGATCAGTGCCAGCAGGCGGCCGTCGATGAAGCCGAAGGCCTCGTCGGCGTCGATGCAGCGCGTCAGCAGCACCACCGCGACGCCGATCACCGCCAGCGGCAGGATCGGCGCCAGTCCCAGCCCCGAGATCGCCACGATCCCCGCCAGCGTCGCGATCACGATGGGCGCATGCCCGCGCCGATACGCCCGGTCCGAGGGCTGGGCGATGTCGATCATCTCCATGTCGCGCGCCAGGCGCTGGATGTCCTCGGGCGCGCCCTCCAGCAGCAGGGTGTCGCCGACCTGCACCACCAGCGTGTCGAAGTTGCGCCCGATGTTGCGGTCGCGCCGGTGCACGGCCAGCGGATAGACCCCGTAGCGCCGGCGCAACCGCAGCGCGCCGAGCGTGCGCCCGACCATGCGGCAGCCCGGCGTGATCAGCACCTCGACCGTGCTGGTGCGCACCGAGGACAGCTTTTCCACCGGGCGCGCCGTGGTCGGAGGGGGCGCATCGTCCTCGGCCTCGGCCTCGGCCTCGGCGGGGGTGGCGACATCCTTGTTGGCCTTCAGGCCCAGCACCTCGGACATGGCGGTGCGCAGCACCACGCGGTCGCCGGCTTCCAGGACCACCGCGCCCAGGTCGCGGCGGAGCGAGGCATCGCCGCGCAGCACGTCGATCACCCGCGCGCCCTCGCGCTTGAACAGGCGCACCTCGTCCAGCGCCTTGCCGATCAGCGACGAGCCCTCGGGGATCGCGACCTCGGTGAAGAACTTCATCCGGGTGCGGTCCGACACCAGCGTGCTGAGCGAGGCGCGCTCGGGCAGAAGGTGCCGGCCGATCAGCGCCAGATAGGCCACCCCCACGGCCGCCACCACCAGCCCGACCTTGGTGATCTCGAACACCGTGAACGGCGCAAGCCCCGCGGTCTGCGCCACCCCGTCCACAAGCAGGTTGGTCGAGGTGCCCAGAAGCGTGATCGTGCCGCCCACGATCGACAGATAGCTCAGCGGGATCAGCAGCTTGGACGGCGCGGTGCCAAGCTGGCGCGCCAGCTGGATGAAGATCGGGATCATCACCACCACGATGGGCGTGTTGTTGACGAAGGCCGACAGGCCGAGCACCGTCAGCGTCAGCAGCCCCAGCGTGGCGACGGGGCGGCGCTCGACATGGCGCGCGGCGATCTGGGTGATCCAGTCCAGCGTGCCGGTGCGCACCAGCGCACCCACGATGATGAACAGCGCCGCGATGGTCCAGGGCGCGGGGTTCGACAACACCGCCAGCGCGGCATCCACCGGCACGATGCCCAGCACCAGCATCAGCGCCGCGCCGCCGATGGCCACGACCTCGACCGGGAAGCTCTCGCGCACGAAAGCCACGAACATGCCCAGCACGATGGCGATGGCAAGCGCGGCCTCGGCTCCCTGGGGCAGGTCGAGCCCGATCATGTCGGCGCCGCCGCGCGGCGCGGGCGCACCAGCATCAGCCCCGCGAACAGCAGCGCCATCGCCAGCCACAGCCAGCGCGAGGGGCGTTCGCCCAGCAGCACCATCGCCCAGATCACACCCGCGGCGGTGACCACATAGCCCACCTGCGCGGCGAACACCGCGCCGCCCGCGCGCAGCAGCGCCACATAGCCCGCATAGGCCAGCGCCCCGCCCGCGCCCGCGATCACGATCCCCCATTCCGCGCCGCCCCAACCCGCCACGGGCGGCAGCGCCAGCGGCCCGCTGATCGCCGCGGCCGGGACCACCACCACCGCGGCGATCAGCGTGCCGCCCAGCAGCGCCTGCATCGGCCCGGCCTGCGAGCGCGAGAGGTTCGCCACGAAGATCCCCTCGAGCGCGTAGCACACGGGCGCGATCAGGCTGACCAGCACGAAGGCGCCGCCGGTGCTGCCAGGCAGGCCCATCTGCGGCACCACCAGCACCGCCACCGCCGCCGCGCCCAGCGCGAGGCCCAGCGCGCGGGCGGGGTGGAAGGTCTCGATCCGCAGCGCCAGCGCGATGCCCAGCGCGAAGATCGGCACCAGCGACACGATCACCGAATGCACCGCCGCGGGCACATGCGCCAGCGCCCAGAAGGCGGCGAAATGCGGCAGCACGATCCCGAGCGCCGCCACCACCGCATAGAGCCGCAGCGAGGCGCGATCCAGCGGCAGCCGCCACCGCCCGCGAAACCCCAGCACCGCCGCCAGCACCAGCGCGCCCAGCACCGTGTGCCACGCGATGATCTGCAGCGCCGCGTAGCCTTCGAGCCGCGCCAGCCGCACCAGCGGCGCGCCGACACCCCAGGCCGCGCCCACCGCCAGCAACCCCGCCAGCGCCATCGGGCGCGGCGCGGCGGGCGGGGCCTCGGGCAGGGTGGCCGGGGTGCTCATGGTGCAGCCTCTGGTGGATCGAACGGCGCCGGGCCGGACTGCGCCAGCCGCCCGCCGATGCGCACCGGCACCACGCGCGCGGCGCGCCCGGTGGCAGGGTCGGTTTCGACATAGACGCCGCACAGCGTCGCCGCGCCGGACGCCGGCTCGAACCGCGCCTTGCCGATGCCGGTGACGAAGCGACGCATCGGCTCGGCCTTGGCCATGCCGATCACGCTGTCATAATCGCCGCACATGCCCGCGTCGGTCAGATACGCGGTGCCGCCCGGCAGGATCTGCGCATCGCCGGTGGGGATGTGGGTGTGCGTGCCCACCGCAAGGCTCGCGCGGCCGTCGCACCAGTGGCCCAGCGCCATCTTCTCGGACGTGGCCTCGGCGTGCAGGTCGATGATCGCGGCCTGCACCATGCCGCCGGGCGGATGCGCGCGCAGCACCGGTTCCAGCGCCGAGAACGGGTCGTCGAAGGGGCGCTTCATGAACACCTGCCCCAGCACCTGCGCCACCAGCACCCGCCGGCCACCGGGCGCGTCGAACACCGCGTGCCCGCGCCCGGGCGCGGCGGTCTTGGCAAAGTTGATCGGGCGCAGGATGCGCGGCTCGCGTTCGATGAATTCAGCCATCGGGCGCTGGTCGAAGGCGTGATCGCCCAGCGTCAGGCAATCCGCCCCGGCATCGAGCAAGAGCTTCGCGTGATCGGGCGAGAGGCCCATGCCGCCGGTCGCGTTCTCGCCATTGACCACGACGAAATCGAGCGCCCAGGCCGCGCGCAGCCGGGGCAGGGTGGCCGCCACCGCCGCGCGCCCGGCCCGGCCCATCACATCGCCCAGATAGAGCAGTCGCATGGGCTCACCCGCGCGCGGCGACAGAACGCCGCTCAGAACGGGATCTCGTCATCCATGTCCGACGGCGCCGGGCCGCCATAGCCGCGGTCCTGCCCGCCCGAGGGGCCGCCGCGGTCGTCCATCCGCCCGCCGCCGCCATAGCCGCCACCACCGCCACCACCGCCACCGCCGCCTTCGCCGCGCCCGCCGAGCAGGGTCAGCTCGCCCTTGTAGGGGCGCAGCACGACCTCGGTGCTGTAGCGGTCCTGCCCGGACTGGTCCTGCCATTTGCGGGTTTCCAGCTGCCCTTCGAGATACACGCTCGAGCCCTTGCGCAGATACTGCTCGGCGATGCGCACCAGCGGCTCCGAAAAGATCGCGACCGAGTGCCATTCGGTGCGCTCGCGGTTCTCGCCGGTGTTCTTGTCGCGCCAGCGCTCCGAGGTCGCGATGCGCAGGTTGCACACCTTGCCGCCGTTCTGGAAGGTGCGCACCTCGGGGTCGCGGCCCAGATTGCCCACCAGGATCACCTTGTTGACCGAACCTGCCATTGCGCGTCTCCCTTTCGCGACTCTGATGCCCAGCCGCCGGGATACACCAGCGCGTGCCCCCCGCCAACCGCCGCGCGGGGGTTTGCCGCCCGCAACCGGTGGAAATGCTGGGAATCGTCGCGCGATTTGCTATTGTGCTCGGCAATCCTCGGCAAGATGGAGGTTGGGACAGTGACATGCGGCAAGGGCGCGGCGTGGGTGGCGGTGCTGTTGATGCTGGGCGCGCCCCCCGCGGCGGGGCAGGGTCTTTCGCTGACGGGGGCGTCGTCGTCACGGGACATGATGGCCGACCGCACGCGGCTGCTGGACGGGCGGCTGTCGGAACAGTATTCGCGCTCGGACCGGCTGCT
>PUOA01000094.1 GCA_003551925.1 Paracoccaceae bacterium | reverse complement strand
CGGCGCGCTGCCGTTCTCGTTCGAGCGGGTGGAACCGACCGAGACCACGGTCTGGGCCAAGCCGTGGCGCTGCACCATCGAGGGGGTCGACCTGTCGGATGTCGCCCCCGACCGCCGCGTGATGGGCGCGCCGATCCCGGACGACGAGACCGTCAGCGCCGAGGTGCTGGTCGGCTGGCTGTTCCCGCGTGGCGGGCGTCGGTCGGGCTATGAGCTGATGTCCGACCCCGACAGCGCCGACCTGACCCCCGACATGCGCCGGCTGGGCGCCGCCGAATAGGCGCGCCGCCCCCGCCCCTGCCCCGACCCCTTCCGTTCAAGGAAAGACGATGCTGGAAATCAACGAAATCCTCGTGATCGGCATGCTGGTCTCGTTCATCGCGCTGATCTTCACCGGCTTCCCGGTTGCCTGGGCGCTCAGCGGCGTGGCGCTGGCCTTCGTGGGCATCGCGCTCTGGGGGTTCGAGGCGTTCGGCTGGGATACCTACTTCCTGACCGACACGCGGATCTTCGGGGTGATGGTGCAGCGGCTCTGGGCACAGATGTCGAACTGGATCCTTGTCGCGCTGCCGATGTTCGTCTTCATGGGGCTGATGCTCGAACGCTCGGGCATCACCGAAAAGCTGATGTCGAATTTCGTGCAGCTGTTCGGGCGCTACCGCGGCGGGCTGGCGCTTGGCGTGGTGCTGATCGGCATCCTGCTGGCCGCGTCGACCGGGATCGTGGGCGCGTCGGTGGTGCTGCTGGCGATGCTGTCGATGCCGATCATGCTGCAGAGCAACTACAACAAGGGCTTCGCCTCGGGGGTGGTGGCGTCGGCCGGGACGCTGGGGATCCTGATCCCGCCGTCGATCATGCTGATCATCATGGCCGACCAGATGTCGGTGTCGGTGGGCAACCTGTTCATGGGAGCGCTGATCCCGGGGCTGATGCTGGGCGCGTTTTACCTGCTGTTCATCATCATCGCGGCCACGCTGTTCGTGAAGCTGGCGCCTGCGCCGAAGGATCTGCCGCCGGTGTCGCTCAAGCTGATCCTGTCCACGCTCTGGGCGGTGGTGCCGCCGGTGCTGCTGATCCTGTCGGTGCTGGGCTCGATCTTCATGGGCTTCGCCACGCCGACCGAAGCCTCGGGCGTCGGCGCCTTCGGGGCGACGCTGCTGGCGGCGCTCAACGGGAAGCTGTCCTGGGCGGTGCTGAAGGAAGTCGGCATCAAGACCACGCTGACCACGGCCTTCATCTTCGGCATCTTCATCGGCGCCACGCTGTTTGCGGTGGTGATGCGCCAGCTGGGCGGCGACGTGTTCATCTCGGGGATGTTGCAGGGGCTGCCCTTCGGCCCGGGCGGGATCGTGCTGACGATCCTGTTCATCGCGTTCCTGGCCGGGTTCTTCCTGGACTGGCTGGAGATCTCGCTGATCATGCTGCCGCTGGTGACGCCGGTGGTCGCGGCGCTGGGCTTCGATCCGATCTGGTTCATCGTGCTGTTCGCGGTGACGCTGCAGACCTCGTTTCTGACGCCGCCGGTCGGGTTCTCGCTGTTCTATCTGAAGGGGGTCGCACCAAAGGAGGTGACGATCTTCGACATCTACAAGGGCGTGATCCCCTTCGTGCTGTTGCAGTTGCTGGCGGTGCTGCTGGTGTTCAGCTTCCCGCAGCTGGTGCTGTGGCTGCCGAGCCAGATGCTGGTGCAGTAGCGCGCGGCACCGCCCGATAGGCTCGGGGCTCAGGGCTCGGGGCTCAGGGCTCAGGGCTCGGGGCTCAGGGCTCGGGCGCTTTGGCGCCCGCCATGCCGTCGAACGCGATCAGCAGCGGCGCGTGGTCGCTGGCATGAGGTCGGTGCGCGCCGACATCGGCAAGGCGCGGACCTCCGTAGCGCTCGGCGTCCCTGGACAGCCCGGCGCGCAGCGCCTGCGGGCGGGCCTCGGGCCACGCAGCGGCCAGCGCCGGCGAGGCCAGCAGCGCATCGGGGCGGCCGTAGCGCCCGCCGGCGCCTTCGTGAAAGGTCCAGCGCTCGGCCTTTGGCATGCGCGCCATCAGGTCGACGCCGATTTCGGCCAGCGGCTCCAGTGCCGAGCCGGGCTGGGCAACGCCTTCGGGATCATTCAGATCGCCCAGCACCAGCCACCAGGCGCGCGCGGGATCGGGGAACTGCGCCTCGATCAGCCAGCGCACGGCCTCGGCCTCCAGGCGGCGGACGGGCCAGGCGGCCTCGGGGTCGGGCCACGGGGCCTTGAAATGGCACAGGAACAGCGTCAGCGGACCGACCCGCGCGCGCAGACAGTCGCGGCGGAATACCGGAGTGTCGCGGTGCACGCCGGGCGGGTTCCCGCGCCCCATGTCGCGGGCGCGCAGCCGCGCGTGGCCTTGCACATCGGCCAGCGGCAACCGGCTCAGCAGCGCAAGATCGCGCCCGCCGCCATCATTGCCGGGCTCGCAGACCCGATGCGGATAGGACGGCGCGCCGGCGTGGCGCAGCAGGTGGTCGTGGAAATAGTCCAGCGTCGCGCGGTCGAACACCTCCTGCAGGCAGACCACATCGGCGCGCGCTTCGGCGATGATACGCGCGGTCAGGCGCCGGTCGGCCAGGTCGAGCGCCGCCGCCGCCGCGCCATCGT
>PUOA01000223.1 GCA_003551925.1 Paracoccaceae bacterium | reverse complement strand
TGGTAGGCCCGGAGGGACTCGAACCCCCAACCAAAGCGTTATGAGCGCTCTGCTCTGACCAATTGAGCTACAGGCCCGGCCGAGGTCGTGCTAGCAGATTGCAGGGGCCCGTCAAGGCTGCACCCCGCTTGCCGGGCACCCGAGCATGCTGTATCGCCCGCGCAGCGCAGCGCAATCCGGGCAGGGGGTGGGTCCATGAGCGGCAACGAGACCACGAGCGGCGGGCTCACCTATGCGCAGGCGGGCGTCGATATCGACGCGGGCGAGGCGCTGGTCGAGCGCATCAAACCCGCCGCACGCGCCACCGACCGTGCCGGAACGATGGCCGGGCTTGGTGGCTTCGGCGCGCTGTTCGATCTGCGCGCTGCGGGGTATGTGGACCCCATTCTCGTGGCCGCCACCGACGGGGTGGGCACCAAGCTGCGCATCGCCATCGACACCGAGGACCTGGGCGCGATCGGTCAGGACCTTGTCGCCATGTGCGTCAACGATCTGGTCTGTCAGGGTGCCGAGCCACTGTTCTTTCTGGATTATTTCGCCACGGGCAAGCTGTCGGTGGAGGCCGCCGGGCGGGTGATCGACGGCATCGCCGCCGGCTGCGCCAACGCCGGTTGCGCCCTCATCGGCGGCGAAACCGCCGAGATGCCGGGCATGTATGCGCCGGGCGATTTCGACCTTGCCGGCTTCGCCGTGGGCGCCCTGGAACGCGGCGCCGCGCTGCCGCGCGACGTCGCCGCGGGGGACCTCGTGCTGGGGCTGGCCTCGGACGGGGTGCATTCGAACGGCTATTCGCTGGTGCGCCGGATCGTGGCGGAAACCGGGCTGAACTGGGACGCGCCGGCCCCCTTCGCGCCGGGCCAGAGCCTCGGCGCCGCGCTGCTGACGCCCACGCGGCTCTATGTGCGTCCGGTGCTGGCGGCGCTCGCCGCGGGCGGGGTGCACGCGGCGGCGCACATCACCGGCGGCGGGCTGACCGACAACGTGCCGCGGGTGCTCCCCGCGGGCCTGAGCGCCGAGATCGACCTGAGCGCATGGCCGCTGCCGCCCGTGTTCGGCTGGCTGGCCACCGAGGGCCGCCTGGCACAGGCAGAGCTTCTGCGCAGCTTCAACGCCGGGATCGGCATGGCGCTCGTCGTGGCCCCCGACCGGGCCGATGCACTGGCCGAATTGCTGACCGGGATGGGCGAAACCGTCCACCGGATCGGCACCATCGTGCCGGGGCACGGCGTGCGCACGCGCGGCCAGTTGGGGTGATCCGGCGCGTCGCCATCCTGATTTCGGGCGCCGGCTCCAACATGGAGGCGCTGGTGCGCTCGATGGTCCGCGACCACCCGGCCCGCCCGGTGGTGGTCGTGTCGAACACCCCCGACGCAGCCGGCCTGGCGCGTGCCGATGCGCTCGGTGTCCCTGCAGCCTGCGTCGATCACCGCCCCTTCGGCGCCGACCGCGCGGGCTTCGAAGCCGCGCTCGACGCCGCCCTTGCCCCCCACCGCCCCGACCTGATCGCGCTTGCCGGCTTCATGCGCGTGCTCACGCCGTGCTTCGTCGACCGCCACGCGGGGCGGATCCTCAACATCCACCCGTCGCTGTTGCCGAAATACCCGGGCCTGCACACCCATCAGCGCGCGCTCGATGCCGGCGACACGCAAGCGGGCTGCACCGTGCACGAAGTGACCGCCGCGCTCGATGCCGGACCGATCCTCGGCCAGGGGCGCGTGCCGGTTTTGCCGGGCGACACCGTCCAGACGCTCGCCGCACGCGTGCGCGACATGGAACACAGGCTTTACCCGGCCGTGCTGCGGCGGCGCTGCGCGGACATGCGGCGCCCGCTCATGCTGCCTTGATCCACGCCCCCTTCATCCTGACGAAAATATCCTCGGGGGGGCTCGGCCGCAGGCCGGGCGGGGGGCGCGAGCGCCCCCCTCCACCGTCGGCCACAGGCGCTCAGCCCCCCTCGGGGAGCACATCGACCGAGGCCAGCCACGGCTTGATGTCCAGAACCGGTGTTCCATCCAGCGCATCGATCGCGTCCAGCCCGACCACCCCGCGCCCCGCATCCAGCGCGGTGCAGCGCACCACCGCCATCGCCACCGGGTTGGGCCGCACCGGCGAGCGCAGGGCGAAGGTGCCGATCGGCGCATCGCGGTGGCGCGGGTGCTGGCGCAAAAGGTCGCGGCGCGCCCGGTCCAGCCAATAGAGCACGACCAGCCCGGCCCCCGGTTCCAGCCCCTCGAGCGCGGGGCGGAACGGCGCGTCGATCTCCAGCCGCGCGCCACCACCGCCGCGCGCGCGTGCGATCCGCAGGTTGGTCGGGCAGTCGCCCGCGCGCCAGTCGCTGCGGATGCAACCGATGAACGCGACCGTGGCATCGGAAGCCATCACCCCCTCCAGGAGCAGCTCGCCCGGCTTGACGTCGCCGCCGCTCATTCCACCGCCCCCGCGCCCCGGAACCCGGTGGCGACCACGTATTTCTCGGCGCTGTCGGCGCGGCTTGCCGGGGGCTTGACGTTGGCGACCTTGTCGAAGCGCTGCTTGAGCCGCGCCTGCAGCCCGCCCTCGGCCCCGCCCGCCAGCACCTTGGCGACGAAGGTGCCGCCCGGCTCGAGCACGTCGAAGGCGAACTCGGCCGCGGCCTCGCACAGCGCGACGATCCGCAGATGGTCGGTCTGCCGATGCCCCGAGCTTGCCGCCGCCATGTCCGACAGGACCACATCGGCGCGCCCGTCCAGCCAGCCGCGCACCGTATCATCCGCGCCCTCGGCCAGGAAATCGAGCACATGCGCCTCGGCGCCCGGGACCGGGTCGACCTCCTGCAGGTCCACGCCCAGCACGCGGCCCTGCGGCTTGCCGCGCGCCTCGCCCAGCGCGTTGACGCGCGCCACCGCCACCTGCAGCCAGCCCCCCGGCGCACAGCCCAGATCGACCACCCGCGCGCCGGGGCGCAGGAAACGATACTTGTCGTCCAGCTCGATCAATTTGTAGGCGGCACGGCCGCGATACCCTTCGCGCCGCGCGGCCTGCACGTAGGGGTCGTTGAGCTGACGCTCCAGCCAACGGGTCGAGGACAGCTTGCGCCCGCGCGCGGTCTTGACCCGCACCCGCAGATCGCGCGCACCCCGACCCGAGCCTCCGCCCGATCCCGCCTTGCCCTTGCCCTGCATCACGCCCCCTGCCCCGACTGCGCGCCCAGCATAGACGCAGCGCAAGACCACGGCAACGCGCGGCCACGTGACATCGCCGCAGCGCGGCGTTACAAGGCGCGCAACAGCAGGCAACCAGCGCGAGGGACCGCCATGACCACGCTCGTCTTCGGACACACCACCCCCGACACGGACTCGACCGGATCGCCGCTGATCTGGGCGTGGTATCTGTCCGAGATCAAGGCGACCCCCGCCCGCGCCGTGCTGCTGGGCGCGCCCAATTCCGAAGCCGCCTTCGTGCTGGAGCGCTGGGGCGTGCAGACGCCCGAGATCATCGACGATGTGGCGCCCGGCACCTCGGTGGTGATCGTGGACACCAACAACCCCGCCGAGCTTCCCGCGTCGATCGGCGCCGCGCAGATCGAGGCGATCATCGACCACCACAAGCTGACCGGCGGATTGCAGACCACAAGCCCCATCGAGATCACGGTCCGCCCGCTGGCCTGCACCGCGACGCTGATGCATGACCTGATGGGCGGCGACGCCGCGCGGATGCCGACCTGGGTCAAGGGGCTGATGCTGTCGTGCATCCTGTCGGACACGCTTGAGTTCCGCTCGCCCACCACCACCGACCACGACCGTGAGCTGGCCGAAGCGCTGGCCACGGATCTGGGCGTCAAGATCCCGGACTACGCCGCCGAGATGTTCGCCGCCAAGTCCGATGTCGGCGGCTTCAGCGACGAGGACCTGCTGCGCGTCGATTCGAAAAGCTTCGATGTCGGCGGGCTGACCCTGCGGGTGTCGGTGCTGGAAACCACCGCCCCCGGCCCGGTGCTCGAGCGCAAGGCGGGGCTGATGGCGGCGATGCCTGCTGTCGCCGCCGCCGACGGCGCCGACGAGGTGCTGATGTTCGTGGTCGACATCCTGAACGAGGAAGCCACGCTCCTGCTGCCCAACGACCGTGTGCGCGCCATCGCGGCGAAATCCTTCGACGCGGCGACCGAAGGCGACGCGGTCGTGCTGCCCGGCGTGATGAGCCGCAAGAAGCAGATCATCCCCGTGTTGAAGGTCTGAGCATCCCGGCCAGCGTTGCCGGCGCTCCCCGCAAAATAACATCCCACCCACGCACCCGCCCCGCGAAGGGGCGCCCGTGCGCCTGTTCCGGCCGGAGGCCCCATGACCCGCATCATCGACACGCTCGACGAGGTCGCCGCGCAATACGACGTGCTTTACTGTGACCTGTGGGGCTGTGTGCATGACGGCACCCGCGCCTGGCCCGACGCGGTCGCGGCGCTGCAGCGATTTCGCGCAGGATCGGGCACCGTTGTGCTGATGAGCAACTCGCCGCGCCCATCCCCGGGGGTGGAAGCGCAGATCGCGGGCCTCGGGGTGCCGAGCGATGCATGGGACGTGATCGTGACCTCGGGCGATGCCTCGCAGGAGGCGATGCTGCGCGGCGCGGTGGGCCGCCGGGTCTGGCACCTTGGCCCCCCCAAGGACGACGGCTTCTTCACCGACCTGCCCGACGGCTTCGACCCGGTCGAGCGCGTGGACTTCGACACCGCCGAGGGGATCGTCTGCACCGGCCCCTTCGATGAAGAGACCGAGCACCCCGACGACTATCGCGGCCGCTTCCTGTCGGCCAAGGCGCGCGGGCTGAAGCTGCTCTGCGCCAACCCCGACATCGTGGTGGATTATGGCGACACGCGGGTGTGGTGCGCCGGGGCGCTGGCCGCGCTGTATTCCGAGATGGGGGGCGAGAGCCTCTATTTCGGCAAGCCGCACCCGCCGATCTACGATCTCGCGCGCCGCAAGCTTGCCGCGCTGGGCATCAACACCGACCCCGACCGCGTTCTGGCCGTCGGCGACGGGATCGCCACCGACATCGCCGGCGGCATGGGCGAAGGCATCGACACGCTGTTCATCACCGGCGGGCTGGAGGTTGCGCGCTTCGGCAACGATCCCGAGCACCCGGACCCGGACCTGCTGGCGGACTGGCTGGCGGGGGTGGACACGCCCCCGGTGCTGAGCATGGGGCGGCTTCGCTGAGCAACAAAATTACGTAATTCTGCCTCATGGTGGCTTTTTGTTGCGGGGCGGGGTTGCGAGGGCGCGCGCCCCGCGCTATGCTGCACCGCAACATGACCCAACCCGCCCCCGCCAGCCCGCCCCCGAAGGAGCCCGCGCCATGCTCGACACCGCGATGAACGACAATCTGCCGCGCGGCACGATCTGCATCGAGGATCTGGAAATCGGCATGCGCCGGTATCTGCAAAAGCAGGTCACCGACCGCGACATCGAACTCTTCGCCGAGGTTTCGACCGACCGCAACCCGGTGCATCTGGACGATGCCTACGCGCAGGACACCATCTTCGAAGGCCGCATCGCGCACGGAATGCTGACCGCGGGGCTGATTTCCGCAGTGATCGGCGAGCAGCTTCCCGGCCACGGCACCGTGTATCTGGGCCAGAGCCTGAAATTCATGGCCCCCGTGCGCCCCGGCGACACCGTGCTGGCCGAGGTGACGGTGACCGCCATCGACCATTCCCGCCGCCGCGTGACCCTTGAATGTCGCTGCGCCGTGGGCGATACCACCGTCCTGAAGGGCGAGGCGCTGGTTCTGGCACCGAGCCGCAAGTTCGACTGAGGCGGGGCCGCACCCTCGCGCATGGGGGCAGATGCAGATCGTCAGGGGCTGGAGCGGCGTGGACGCGCATCTGCGCGGAGCCTCGGTCGCCATGGGCAATTTCGACGGCGTGCATCTGGGCCACCGCTCGGTGATCGATCTGGCGCGGCGCGACGGCGCGCCGCTGGGGATCGATCTGACACGGCGCGACGGCGCGCCGCTGGGGATCGTCACCTTTGAACCCCACCCCCGCCAGGTGTTCGCGCCGCACGCCCCCCCCTTCCGGCTGATGAATGCCGAGACCCGCGCCAACCGTATGGCCCGGCTGGGCGTCGAGATCGTCTATGAACTGCCCTTCGGCCCGGATCTGGCAGAGCTCGGCGCCGAGGCCTTCGCGCGCGAGGTGCTGGCCGAGGGGCTGGGCGTCTCGCATGTCGTTGTCGGCGCGGATTTCTGCTTCGGCAAGGGTCGATCGGGCAACGCCGCCGCGCTGCGCGATCTGGGCGCGGCGCTGGGCTTCGATGTC
Source organism: Paracoccaceae bacterium (assembly GCA_003551925.1). GTDB lineage: Bacteria > Pseudomonadota > Alphaproteobacteria > Rhodobacterales > Rhodobacteraceae > Rhabdonatronobacter. Next base: position 5,911 of record PUOA01000223.1, on the reverse strand, counting down.
ACCATCGCGCCGCTGCTGGGGCGCGAGGATGGCACGGTGTCCTCGACCGCGATCCGCCGCGCGCTGACCGACGGCCGCCCCGGCGACGCCGCCGCCATGCTGGGCCACTGGCACCGGATCGACGGCGCGGTGCTGCACGGCGAAAAGCGCGGCCGCGACCTGGGCTACCCCACCGCCAACATGTCCATTGACGGGTTGCACCCGCCGCGCTTCGGGGTCTATGCCGTGCGCGCCGAGGTGCTGAGCGGCCCGCATCGCGGCGTCCATGACGGTGCCGCCTCGATCGGGGTGCGACCGATGTTCGGCGAAAACGCGGCCAATCTGGAAACCTATCTGTTCGACTTCGCGGGGGACCTCTATGACGCGCACATGTCGGTGGCGCTGATCGCCTTCCTGCGCGGCGAAGAGCGCTTCGACAGCCTTGCGGCGCTGACCCGTCAGATGGAGCGCGACTGCGCGCAGGCCCGCGCGGTTCTGGCCGACGCCCCGCCGCTGAGCATCCTGGGACAGGCCCCATGAGCCTGCGCGACCGATTCTGGGAGCGCGTGCCGCTTACGCGCATGACCCCGCAGGAGTGGGAGGCGCTGTGCGATGGCTGCGGCAAGTGCTGCCTCAACAAGCTCGAGGACCCCGACACCGGCGAGGTCGCCTTCACCCGGCTGAGCTGCCGCCTGCTGGACACCGACAGCTGCCGCTGCGGCAACTACGCCATCCGCAAGCAACTGGTGCCCGAATGCGTGGTGCTGACCCCGCAGAAGCTGCCCGAAATCGCCTACTGGCTGCCCGAGACCTGCGCCTATCGCCGCCTGCACGAAGGCCGCGGGCTGGCACCGTGGCACCCGCTGATCTCGGGCGACCCGGACAGCGTGCACGCGGCCGGCATCTCGGTGCGCGGGCTGGCGGTGCCCGAATTCACCGTCCCCGAGGACGAGTGGGAAGACCACATCATCGACGAGGTGCCGTGATGGGCTTTGCATCCGACAACGGCTCGGGCGTTCCGGCGGCGGTGCTCGACGCGCTGGCGCGCGCCAATGACGGCGCCGTGCCGGGCTATGGCGACGACGCGCTGAGCGCGCGCGTCACCGATCGGCTGCGCGCGGTGTTCGAGGCCCCGCAGGCCGAGGTGCGGCTGGTGCCGACCGGCAGCGCGGCAAACGCGCTGGCGCTGGCGGTGCTGACCCCGCCCTGGGGCGCGGTCTGGTGCCACCGGCTGGCGCATGTCGAGGTCGACGAATGCGGCGCGCCCGAGTTCTTTACCGGGGGCGCGAAGCTCTCGCTGCTGGACGGCGCGCATGCGCGGATCGACCCCGAGACGCTGGACCGGGCACTGTCGCGCGCGCCGCGCTCGGTCCACCAGGTGCAGCCTGCGACGCTGTCGCTGACCACGCTGACCGAATGCGGCACCGCCTACAGCGCCGAGCACCTGGCTGCGCTGGCCGGCGTCGCGCACCGCCACGGGCTGGGCGTGCATCTGGACGGGGCGCGCTTCGCCAACGCGCTGGTCGCCACCGGCGCCACCCCGGCCGAGCTGAGCTGGAAGGCCGGGGTCGATGTGCTCTGCCTCGGCGGCACCAAGAACGGGCTGATGGCCGCCGAGGCGGTGATCCTGTTCGACCCGGCCCGCGCCGCCGAGTTCGACCTGCGGCGCAAGCGCGGCGGGCATCTGCTGTCCAAGCACCGCTATCTGGCCGCGCAGTTCGACGCGTGGCTCGAGGGCGATCTGTGGCTCGACCTCGCCGCGCGCGCCAACCGCGCGGGGGCGCGGCTCGCGCAGGGGCTTGGCGCGATCGACGGCGTGGAATTGCGGCACCCGGTGGACGGCAACATGCTGTTCCCGCGCTGGCCGGCGGAGATGGCCGAAGGGCTGCGCGCGGGCGGTGTGCGGTTCTACGGCGGCCCCGACCCCGACGCGCCGGGGCATGAGACCGCGCGGCTCGTCGCCTCATGGAACACCACCGACGCCGAGATCGACGCGGCGCTGGCGATCTGCCGGGGGCATTGACCTGCGCCCATCCCTGGCACCAAGTGGTCTTCGAACCGGAAAGGAGCGGCTGCGATGGCTTTCAAGACCCTCGACGACATGGACTTTGCCGGCAAGGTGGCGCTGGTGCGGGTGGACCTGAACGTGCCGGTGGAAAACGGCGCGGTCAGCGACACCACGCGGATCGAGCGTGTGCTGCCCACCATCCGCCACATCACGCAGGCCGGCGGCAAGGTTGCGCTGCTGGCGCATTTCGCCCGCCCCAAGGGCCAGCGCGTCCCCGAGATGTCGCTGGCCATCGTCCGCCCCGCGCTGGAGGCCGCGCTGGGCCAGCCCGTGGGCTTCGCCGAGGATTGCGTGGGGATCGCCGCCAAGCGCGCCGTCGCCGGGATGGCACCCGGCGACGTGGTGCTGCTGGAGAACACCCGCTTCCACGCGGGCGAGGAAAGGAACGACCCCGAGCTTGCCGCCGCCATGGCCGCGCTGGGCGAGCTCTATGTCAACGACGCGTTTTCGGCCGCGCACCGCGCGCATGCATCGACCGAGGCGATCGCGCACCAGCTGCCGGCCTGCGCCGGACGGCTGATGGAGGCCGAGCTCACCGCGCTCGACCGCGCGCTGGGCGACCCGGTGCGCCCGGTGGCGGCGGTGGTCGGCGGGGCGAAGGTGTCGACCAAGCTCGACCTGCTGGGCAACCTGATCACCCGCGTCGATCACCTGATCATCGGCGGCGGCATGGCCAACACCTTCCTTGCCGCGCAGGGACACCCGGTCGGCACATCGCTGTGCGAACACGACATGGCCGACACCGCGCGCGCGGTGATGGCGCAGGCCTCTGACGCGGGCTGCACCCTCCACCTGCCGTCCGATGTGGTGGTGGCGCGCGAATTCGCCGCCGGCGCCGCGCATGAGGTGGTCGCGGCCGACGCCTGCCCCGACGACGCCATGATCCTTGACGCCGGCCCCGAGGCGCAGGCCGCGATCATCGCGCTGCTGGGCACGTGCCGCACGCTGGTCTGGAACGGCCCGCTGGGCGCGTTCGAGATCGCGCCCTTCGACACCGCCACCAACGCCTGCGCGCGCGAGGCCGCGCGGCTGACCGCCGAGGGCGCGCTGACCTCGGTCGCGGGCGGCGGCGACACGGTTTCGGCGCTCAACCGCGCGGGCGCGGCGGCAGGGTTCAGCTATGTCTCGACCGCCGGCGGCGCGTTCCTGGAGTGGATGGAGGGCAAGACGCTGCCCGGTGTCGCGGCACTGGGCGCGTGAGCGGCGCCCGCCGCCCCGGGCGGCCGCGTTTTCCCCGACCCGCCCCTTTCAATCGGGGGGGAATCGCTTATTGTGCAAGGTCAGGAGGGACGTTCGGCACATGGCGCAGATGATCGACTACGGGAACCTGATGCACGACGCGATGCGCAGCCTCATCCGCGAGGTGATGTTACGCGTGGCGCGTGACGGGCTGCCCGGGAGCCATCATTTCTTCATCACCGTCGACACCACCCACCCCGAGATGGAGATGGCCGACTGGCTGCGCGCCCGCTACCCCGAGGAGATCACGCTGGTCATCCAGCACTGGTTCGACAATCTGGCGGTGGACGACAACGGCTTCGCGATCACGCTCAATTTCGGCAACGCGCCCGAACCGCTGTATATTCCCTTTGATGCGATCAGCACCTTCGTCGACCCTTCGGTCGAGTTCGGCCTGCGTTTCGAGCTTCAGGGCGACAGCGAAGATGCGGACGCTGACACCGGGGCCGGGGCCGGGGATGACGAGGCTCCGATGCTTGAAGACGCCCCCGCCGAGGACGCGAAATCGGGCGAGGTGGTGAGCCTCGACAAGTTCCGCAAGTAGGCACGCCCCGGTATGCAGCCGCATACCGATTGATTTCGCCGGGTCGGCAGGCTAGAGCGGGCGCATCGCAGCCCAACGGAGCCCGCCATGACCGAGTATCGCGTTGAAACCGACAGTTTCGGCCCGCTGAACGTCCCCGCCGACCGATACTGGGGCGCACAGACCCAGCGCTCGATCCGGAACTTCCCCATCGGCTGGGAGCGCCAGCCGGTCAAGATCGTTCGCGCGCTGGGCGCCATCAAGCAGGCGGCTGCCGTGGTCAACATGGCGCAGGGCAAGCTGGATGCACGGCTGGGCGAGGCCATCGCCGCCGCCGCCGCCGAGGTCTATGCAGGCCGCTTCGACGATCACTTCCCGCTGGTGGTGTGGCAGACCGGATCGGGCACGCAGTCGAACATGAACGCCAACGAGGTGATCTCGAACCGTGCGATCGAGATTCTGGGCGGCACGCTGGGCTCCAAGGACCCTGTGCACCCCAACGATCACTGCAACATGTCGCAATCGTCGAATGACACCTTCCCCACGGCGATGCATGTGGCGACCGCGCTGCAGGCGCATGAGGTGTTGTTGCCGGGGCTGGAAAAGCTGCACGCCGCGCTCGAGGCCAAGGCGGCCGAATTCGCGGAAATCATCAAGATCGGCCGCACCCACACGCAGGACGCCACGCCGCTGACGCTGGGCCAGGAATTCGGCGGCTACGCGCACCAGGTGGCGATGGGCATCCGGCGCGTGAAGGCGGCGCTGCCGGCGATCTATGAGCTTGCGCAGGGCGGCACCGCCGTGGGCACCGGGCTTGCCACGAAAACCGGCTGGGCCGAGGATGTGGCGGCAGAAATCGCGCGCATCACCGGGCTGCCCTTCCTCACCGCGCCCAACAAGTTCGAAGCCCTCGCCGCGCATGACGCGATGGTCGAGATGTCGGGCGCGCTGCGCGGCGTGGCGGCCAGCCTCTACAAGATCGCCAACGACCTGCGGTTCCTGGGCTCGGGGCCGCGCTCGGGGCTGGGCGAGCTGATCCTGCCGGAAAACGAGCCCGGCTCGTCGATCATGCCCGGCAAGGTGAACCCGACGCAGGCCGAGGCGCTGACCCAGGTCTGCGCGCATGTGATGGGCAACGACGCGGCGGTGGGCTTCGCAGGCTCGCAGGGGCATTTCGAGCTCAACGTCTACAAGCCGATGATGGCCTACAACGTGCTGCAATCCATGCAGTTGCTGGGCGACGCGGCGGGCAGCTTCACCGACAACATGGTGGCAGGCATTCAGGCCAACACCGACCGGATCGCGAAGCTCATGTCCGAATCGCTGATGCTGGTCACGGCGCTCGCGCCCACCATCGGCTACGACAACGCCACCAAGGTCGCAAAGACCGCGCACCGCAACGGCACCACCCTGCGCGAGGAAGCCATCGCGCTGGGCTTCGTGGATGGCGAGACCTTCGACCGCATCGTCCGCCCCGAGGACATGATCGGCCCCAAGGCCTGAGGCGCGCAATCGCGGCCGCACGCGCCTTGACAGCGCGGCCGCGATCCCCGATAGAGCGGCGGTCCGACCGGGCGTTTGCCCGCGCGGAAAAACATGTATTGCCCGAAACCGGGCACGCAGCCCGACGGCGACGTCAACGCCCGGCACGGACCGGGGGCCACAGGGCGCGGCAGAGACAAAGGAAGTGAGCGATGTTTGCGGTTCTGAAAACCGGCGGCAAGCAATACCGCGTCCAGCCCGGCGACGTGCTGCGCGTGGAGCGTATCGCGGCGCAGGCCGGCGAGACAGTGCAGTTCAACGAGGTGCTGATGCTGGGCGGCGACAGCCCGGTGGTCGGCGCGCCGCGCGTCGATGGCGCCGCGGTGCAGGCGACCGTGATCGACCAGATCAAGGCTGACAAGGTCATCCACTACGTCAAGCGCCGCCGCAAGCACAGCTCGCAGCGCACCAAGGGCCACCGCCAGAAGCTGACCCTGGTGCGCGTGACCGAGATCCTGACCTCGGGCGCGGAAGCCTCGGGCGTCAAGGAGGCGATCGGCACCGGCTCGGTCCCCGGCTTCACGGTTGACGCCCCCGCCACCGCGACGGCACCGGCGCCG